>JASLEN010000043.1 GCA_030151105.1 Dysgonomonas sp. | reverse complement strand
TTCCGAAGTATCCTTGTCCGAAGCCATTAGCCATATAGTACGATCCTATAATATCTTCGCCCTCTGGCACTGTTACTTCGTTATAGAAATACTCTACATCTTCATTCTCTGGCAAAATATATTTCATGTGAACAGATGGTCCACGACGACCAAAATAGTATGAAAAGTCTTTCACATAGTTAGGAGCAACACTAACTGCACTTCCATCTACAATTAAATCCGATAGGTCAGCAAATACATCAGTAGTTTTACTCACTCCTGTTATTTCCACCTTCAAGTGTCCTTTCTGGCATTGAATATCATCTGCAATTGGATAGACAGTCCATTCCTTGCTAGTTAACGTAAGAGGATAGGTTTTGTCGCCAATTTTCACATTTATTTTGGTTGCCTCATCATACGATTTTGCACGAAGTGATAAATTTAGTTTTCCTGCATTGTTGATATGGAACCACGAAGTGATGGTAGTAGTCTGATCTTTCCAATCTTCTACACCTCGCTCTGTAACTTTTGCCCCATCTACATTAGAGGTTAGGTAAGCATTTGCACCCAAAGGAATATTTATTGGAGCTGCCAACAAGAGCTGAACACAACTAGCAACAAATAATGAAATTAGTAGTCTTTTCATAATGGTATTATCTTCTTTTTAAAATGAACGTTCAAGATACAAAAAACCACCTTCGATTAGCAAATCAAAGGTGGTTTTTATATCAAAGAAAGCTAATCTCTAATTATCTTCCGTTGTTAGCGTCTTCAATCATCTTAGCATTTGGTAGAATATATACTTCAACACGACGATTTTGAGCTCTATTAGCAGCTGTGCTATTGTCAACAACTGGCACTGTAGATCCAAGACCATGATAGCTCATACGTGCACCTTGTACACCTTTTGAGTTAAGATAGCTATATACTGATTTTGCACGTTTCTCAGACAATGGATTGTTGATAGCGTCATTTCCAGTGTTGTCTGTATGTCCTTGAATCTGAACATCAGTATCAGGATTATTGATCAAAGATTGAGCAAAGCTAGTAAGTGCACCTTGCGAAGCTGTATTCAATGTGCTAGAGTTAGTAGCAAAAAGAATTCCCGATTCGAAAGTTACTTTCAGAGCTTGTCCGTCATTGATTGATTCTACTTGAGCGTTGTTGATAGCCTCAAGTTCTTTCTTTTGTTTGTCCATTTTGTTACCAATGATAGCACCACTACCAGCACCTACTGCAGCACCAATACCAGCACCCCATGCAGCACCTTTTCCACCACCAATGATGGCTCCAAGACCAGCACCAAGAGCAGCTCCTGCACCAGCACCAATACCTGTTCCTTTAGCAGTATTGCTTGCATTACAGCTTGAAAACAAGATAGCAACACTAAGAATGATTGCTGTCAAAAACGATAAATTTTTCATAAAGTTGTCAAATTAAATTATTATAAATGTCTTAAATATACTTTTTTTATATGAATAAAAACTGGATATACAGTTTCCTGTCTTTTGAGTAAGAGTTTGCTATTTCTTTTTCAGTTTATGTTAATGTCCCATTAAGTTACTATTTTATTTTGGAATAACTTTATAGTGCTATCTTAATAGATGTTGTTAAGCAGCTATTTGTTACAAAACATTACTCATATATATAAATCTACAAATAACATTCTCCCCTAAGCTAAAGATTACTAAGCCACAAGAGTCCTCTCTCGAAGAAATAAATAAAGTCGCTTTTCTCTTTGTTCATTACTTATAACAAAATTTATATAGCTATGTTCGCCCTATATTCCTTTTTCTTGCTCTAATTCTACCTTTCCTTCCAAACAAAATATGCTAATATAAGAAGAGGGACTATATTCGCAACTATGTAAATTGTGTTTTGGAATAATGTATCAGGATGATAAATAATTGCCATCAACAATCCTACCGCAGCTCCTCCTAAATGAGCCTCATGTCCAATATTCCCATACTGATTTCGCATTGCATAGATCGAAAAGCCCAAATAGGCAATACCGAATATCCAAGCAGGAATGTCCACAGGCAAAAACATAATTCGAAGAGAAATATGTGGAGCAACAGCAATCACCGCAAACAGCACACCAACCACTCCGCCTGAAGCTCCGATGGCGCTATAACTATACTGGTTTCTATGCATCCACAACGAAAGCAAACTACCTCCCAATATAGCACCAGAGTAAATGATTAGAAATTTCCATACCCCAAAAAAGGCGACGACAAAAGGCGCAAAGAAATAAAGGGTCATCATATTAAACAGTAGGTGCATCCAATCAGCATGCAAAAATGCTGACGAGAGCATTCTATCCCATTGTTTATCTCGCCCCAAGATTGCTCCAACATGGAACTTTAGGCGATCAAATAACTGATTGTTACCATGATTTTGAAAACCCATATAACTAGTTATACCAGTTAGGGCAATTATAAGGATAGGTATAAGTTTTGCTTGCTCCATATTTTTATACAAAATGAAATCAAAGGTAGTGAATTAAAGATGAACGCTAAATTAAAATATATTTTTGTAATATCAGATTACACAAAATTGAATAATAGATTTGCCTGAGAAACTCCTAAAGAGTGAAATAAACTCAAGTTTAGACACGATTTTCGTCAAATTGAATCGCTTTCAAATTAGTATCTCTCTAATTTTCATACTACTTTTGTATCTAGTTAAAAACAAACTTTTTTAAACGAA
Source organism: Dysgonomonas sp. (assembly GCA_030151105.1). Taxonomy (GTDB): domain Bacteria; phylum Bacteroidota; class Bacteroidia; order Bacteroidales; family Dysgonomonadaceae; genus Dysgonomonas. The sequence continues at coordinate 445 of JASLEN010000043.1, read as the reverse complement.
GAAACAATCGCATGAAAATAGCAATAGTAGGAACAGGATATGTAGGTCTAGTTACTGGAACCTGTTTTGCCGAAATGGGAACTGATGTAGTTTGTGTTGACATAGACACAAAAAAAATAGAGAATCTCAAGAACGGAATTATACCAATTTATGAACCTGGACTTGAGGAAATGGTGGAAGCCAACTACAAAGCGGGGAGATTGAAATTTACGACAGATCTGAAATCGGTGCTAAACGATGTCGATATTGTTTTTTCGGCAGTAGGAACACCTCCTGATAATGATGGAAGTGCCGACATGCGTTTTGTGATGGAAGTTGCACGCACAGTTGGACAAAATCTGAATAAATATATAGTAGTAGTTACTAAAAGTACTGTTCCTGTGGGGACTGCCCAAAAAGTAAAAGCTGCGATTCAAGAGGAATTGGACAAAAGAGGAAAATCGGA
>JASLEN010000037.1 GCA_030151105.1 Dysgonomonas sp. | reverse complement strand
CTAGTATATTCTATATTCATATTTGCCCAACCAGAATAATCTACGATATCTTTATTATCTCCTCCATCTACTAATGGTATCCAAACCTCGGACTCAAGCATCCATCTATCATGTAATAGTAACGTGGTTGCGAAAGTGATTTTATTCCAACTACGAGAATCAATGCCATCTTTTCCGTTTGACTCATGCTCTAACTGTAGGGCGATTGCTCCTAGAAGTCTATTCTTATATATAAGGGCACGTCCTATACCTATGGCTGGATTATAATTGAGGTCACGAAAAGGAAATGATTCTTTAAAAATATCCCACAGAGCTTTTTGAGTATATGTGAAATAAAGATAGGTTTTGAATGGTAGGGTACTATTGGTCAAACGATGGCGAACACTTACCTGAAACTTAGCATCTGAATTCCACTGAGTGGGAGTATTGAAGAGCTCGGTTCCTGCTATAAAGAAGTTATCTTTATAAATACCGAAAGGTGGCAAGGCATCTAGTCTCTTTATAATGCTATCAGCATTGCTCAACTGCTTGGATGTGCCAAAAAGCGAACTAAAGAGTTTGTCCGTTTTCTCACCCGATAGAGAATACTTAGCACGCAATTGCTCACGACGATCTAGCATTTCTTTTTCGGAGCGAGCGGAAAGGGTATCTCCTTTGGAACTTATTACATATATTGAATCTTGCGCAGTTACTACTCGCTCTTCTGTTTGTGCAAAGGCACTACTATGACCTATTAACAATAGCGCCAAGCAAACTAGGATAGATAAATTATTTCTGTACTTCATTATTTTTATTGCTCAAAGAGTAACAAATATAATCTAATTTATCAGTTTATTAGCCTACTTGGACTTATAAATGTGGATTACTTTCTTCCACTTTGCACTGCGCTACTTTTGGGGATAGAGATTTCTCCCGTCAGTGAACGCAACATTCTTTTCTTTACTTCGGCTGCATTATATCCATGTCCCAAAATCAACATTAGCTTAGTGACAGCAGCTTCAACAGTAGAATCAAATCCACTGATGACTCCTATATCCATCAACGCCTGTCCTGTAACGTAGCGGTGCATATCTACAACACCCATTTTGCATTGTGAAATATTAAGAATCACAATATCACGTTTGACGGCATCTGCAATCAAGTCAAGAAACCATTGAGATAACGGTGCATTTCCTGTTCCATAAGTCTCTAACACCACAGCTCGCAATCCTTCAATATTTAGAATAGAACGGATTGTGTTGGCATTGATACCAGGAAATAGCTTCAAGATAGCGACATTGGGATCCAGATCGTAATGAAACTTCAGATCGCCCTTAGTCAAACTCGGTAGAAGTGCAGCTTCGTTATATTTTATTTTAATACCCGACTTAGCCAGCTTGGGATAATTGAAAGATTTGAATGCATTGAAGTTTTCTGCATTCAACTTGGTGGTTCTATTTCCTCTCAAAAGGTCATTTTGGAAAAATATACATACTTCCGAAATCACGGGGTTGCCCGATATATCTTTTTCAGCAGCTATTTCTAAAGCTGTTATTAAATTTTCTTTTGCATCAGTTCGCAACTTACCTATTGGCAGCTGAGCACCTGTCAACACAACAGGCTTGGTCAAGTTTTCGATCATGAAACTAAGAGCCGATGCCGTATAAGACATCGTATCGGTTCCGTGAAGAATAACAAAACCATCGTATATATTATAATTATCCTCTATAATCTTCACCATCTTTAGCCAATGCTCTGGCATCAGGTCTGATGAATCAATTACAGGATCAAACACCATATGATCGACTTTAAACTTGAGTCGTTTCATCTCAGGCAAGTGATATGTAAGGTGGGCAAAGTTAAAAGGCTCTAACGACCCAGTTTCGGGATTTTCTACCATTCCGATTGTTCCGCCTGTATAAATTAGCAGAACGCTTGCATTATTATCAACCATATTCTATAAGTGTTTAGATTACGAAAATAATCATTTTATCATTACAAACAATTTTAAACCCTACAATTTGAACAATCTATTTACATTTTGTTCAACAGTCTCCCCAATTTGATCCATATTGAAAGCTAAAATAGACGAAACCCGCCCATACACACCCTGTATATTTATACAAGATTCATCTGTTTCAAGCAAAATATGCTCTGGATATACAAGTTTGAGTGTTTCGTCATTGAAAAACTCTCCGAGTGAAAAATAAAAACCAAATTTCATCAATTGTCCTGCTTGTTTTGCCCCACCTCTGTAGCCATGTAATATCCAAGCTTGCTTTGGCTTGTGTTTTTTGTGCAATTGCAACAGTTCGTCCCAAGCTTTTACACAATGTATGATCAGAGGCTTTTCTAATTTTTCGGCAAGTTCTATATGTTTCTCAAAAACCTCTACTTGCATTTTCAACGGAGTATCTATTAATTTATCAAGTCCACATTCACCTATTGCCACTATTTTGGATATAGATAATGCTAAACGATGTACATCCGCCATTGTAATACTAGATGTAGCCACGTCCCAAGGATGGATGGCACAAGAGTAGTACTGATTGGCAGTGGAAACATCAATACTATTCTGCATTTCGTCTTGAGAGAGATTGTGTATTATTATACAATCATCAGCAATCGATGCATCTATCTTTTTATGTGTATGTATATCGTAATACTTCATGGGCTTGATGGGAAATAAAAAAGCGAAGTTTCTTTTTAGTAATAGAAACCTCGCTTAGCTATATTTATTGAAGATAAATAGTTATCTGTTGATCAGATTTATAAATTCTTCTCTTGTTTTTGCTTGATTGAAGGCTCCTGTAAAATCAGAAGTCGTGGTAATTGAATTTTGCTTTTGCACCCCACGCATTTGCATACACATATGTTGTGCTTCAATAACAACCATCACTCCCAGTGGATTGAGGGTTTCTTGAATACACTCCTTAATTTGCAATGTGAGTCGCTCTTGCACTTGCAGCCTACGAGCAAACACATCTACCACACGAGGAATCTTGCTCAATCCCGTAATATATCCATCTGGAATATACGCCACATGAGCCTTACCCCAAAACGGTAGCATATGATGTTCGCACAGCGAAAAGAAATCAATATCCTTTACTATCACCATCTGACGATAGTCTTCTTTGAAAAGTGCTTTACGCAAAATAGCCTGAGGATCAACATCGTGCCCCCCAGTCAAAAATTGCATTGCTTTAGCCACACG
>JASLEN010000461.1 GCA_030151105.1 Dysgonomonas sp. | reverse complement strand
TCTCAATATTTTACAAGATAGAGCCGAGAAAACGACGACTAAACTACATGATACCCATAGTGATAAGATTCATACTATAGTGAATGATATTTCGGAGATGGAAAGTCACATGGATAAAAGTAAACAAATGAAAGTCAATTTTAACTCTTCGAAATTACATAAGGGTAAGATATTAGCTAAAGGAGAGGCGGCAAATTTCGCCTATTCATCGAGTAATTTATGGAACGACCCATTAAGTTTTCTATTTCAGAGTGGTGAACGTATCTTATTACGAGGCTTGAATGGAAGTGGAAAATCGACTCTCATTAAGTTACTTTTAAAAGAGTTAGTACCCACCGAAGGTAAATTACAAATTGCGGACTTTGACTATGTGTATCTTGATCAAGAGTATTCCATGATCAATAATAATTTAACAATTTATGAACAAGCTAAGGAATATGCTCCACAGATGCTAGAGCATGACATTAAGATGAATCTCAATCGCTTCCTTTTTGATCATACAACATGGGACAAAAAAGGAGAGATGCTGAGTGGAGGAGAGAAGATGAAGTTAGCACTTTGCTGCCTACTCCTCAGTTCTAGCCAGCCAGACATGATAGTTCTGGATGAGCCTACAAACAACATCGACCTTAGAAATATCAATATATTGATTTCATGTATCAAAGATTATAAAGGAACAGTAATCCTTGTATCTCATGACCAATATTTTATAGATGAAGTCAAAATAGATTATCAAATGGAACTAAAATAAACTAAACAAAAAAGAGGGATTGCCTATGCAATCCCTCTTTCTATATATCCACAAAAAATTATAAATCAAGATTTAAAACGGTTTCGCCCTCTACATTTAGAACTTGCAAGATCATTTTATTTCCTGTTTTTTCAAGTATCATTACCGTACCCGTTTCGTCTCTATTACCACCTCCTATCACAACTGGAAATGTATTTGTCTCACCTCCTTTTTTTATAAACTCATACTTATGAGTATGTGCATTGAGTGACACATTGAAAGGCATTTTCTCCAAGATAGGCTTCCACAACTCACCACATGGATTATATTCTAAAACATATTTATCTTGACCATAAATAGGAATATGATGAATCAAAACTCTCTTCTTGGCAGCCTTAAACTCCTTAGACATAGCTTCTTCTTTCAAGAATTGTGCCTGATCTTTGCGATGTTGAGTAAAATCATTCATATCATAGTAAACCCAATGATCATCAGGCTTATCTTCTCCACAATCTAGCAATACAAAACGAGTATCTCCTAGATTGAAAGCACTATAGGAGCGACCATTCATTCTTCCCAGATAATCCCACAACAAACCAGAATACTCTCCTCTTGTCTCATGATTTCCTCTCATAATAATGGAAGGTACTTCATCACTTTTATAGCGTTTTGTATAAACATTTAGTCTATCAACTATATCTCTATCAACATCTTCCAAGTCATCAAAGCAATCTCCATTGAACACCACCAAATCGTATGGCTTGTGATCTACATAACTGTGCAGCTTATCAAACATTTTCATATTGCTATGGATATCATTATACACTATCACTCTGATGTCTTTCATGTTATCATCCCAAGTTCTAAAGCTCTTTAACTCAGTTTTGATAGTATCTCCAAACTCCTTGTGGTAACTAGAATATTGAGTTATTTCTTGAGAAACTGCTCTATAATAATACTTAGTTCCAGCCTTCAAATCAGTTAAGTGAATACGATTAATTGTATTATTTGCTACCATTTCTCCTTCAAGGAAGGTACGAGCACGTTGCAAGTTGTTAGGATCTGTACCATACTCCACCCAACTACGACAAGGAACACTCGTCATCCACATCACAGTCATTTCATCTGTTCCTGGATTTTGGAGATAAGGAATGGTACGCATCACTTTCGAGGCTTCTGTTTTCAGACGAATATCTACAAAAAGAGGTCTATGATCAGAAGCAATTTGCTCATCGATTACTCTCGATTGAAACTTAGTATAAACCTCTCCTTTAGGTTTATATCCTAAAACATAGTCTAGTGTTTCTTCAGGTTCCCCCGATGGAAACGTCATTTCTTTAGTATTACTTACCACTTGCCAATCGGTAGAAAAAGCTTTCATTACATCCGACTGAGGATGAGCATTTAAGTCACCAAGTAGAAAAACGGGTTTATTGTATTTGTTAGCTTCAGCGCTCAATAATGCTATTGATTGTGCTTGCTCCTCTTTGGTCAATGATAGATGAGTACAAATTGCTACATAGTCTTTCAACTCTACCACCAAAGCACTTCTTGCCTCATCTTTGCCTGGCAGTGCTACTGCATAACTCTTCAGCGGTTTTTCCTTTGTTAATATACCATTGCCATACTTCCCTCCTTCTAAAGGTATAGATGCACTAAAGCTGGCATACATACCAGTTTGAACAGCTAAGTCAGCCATCGTATTGATTTTCCCACTTCGTGCAACTACACTATCAACTTCTTGCAGAGCAACTACCTCGGGATTAATTTCTAAAATAAGTTTACCAATGCGATCAGTATTTACTACATCATCCATCCCTCTAGCATGATGGATGTTATACGTCATCAAACGATGAGTATTTTCACGTTGTTTAAAATGATTGTTTTGAGAAAAAACATTGATGCATAAGGCTAGCAACAACAGTAAGATTGTTTTTTTCATGATACGATTATTAAGTCTTCTAAATTTCGAAGCTTTAAACTTACATATTTCTATCCCTTTTTGCAAAGGAGCTTCCTAATAAATTTTAGTTATCTTTAGTGACACTAATAAGTTAGCAGATGGATGTATTTATTGAAGAGGTAAGAAGATACTATAAATTATCAGACGAAGCGATGGAAGCATTTCTTTCCATTACTAAAGAAAGAGTAATCAAGAAGGGTGACTTTTTTATTCATCAAGGCGAAATTCCTCGCACTACTTTTTTTATCCAAAAGGGCTTAATGTCTATCTACAACATTGCTGAGAATGGTGATACCATTATCAAAAAATTCTTCTACGAAAAATCGTTTGTGTCTGTTCCAGCATCTTACATCACCCAAACTCCTAGTCTTTTCAGTATAGAAGCCTTAGAAGACACTTACATTCTGGAATATAGTTCTGACAACTACTATGACCTAATAAAAAGATACCATGATGTAGCATTCTTCCACATCAACTATATAGAGCTGAACTGGATAGTAGCTAAAGAGCCTCTTGAGATTTCATTAAAATACAGGACTGCCAAATCTCGCTACTTTGATTTCTTAGAAGAATATCAACCTATACTCCACCGCTTGAAACAACACCAAATAGCCTCGTTCTTAGGCATCACACCTACACAATTGAGTAGAATAAAAAAAGAATTGTGAGAAAATACCTTTATCTCAACATATGTAAATGATTTTGAGAAAAAGAACATAGACCTTTGTACTAATACATAAAAACATACAAAAATTATGAGATACAATTTAGAAGACAAGCCCAAAGCCCTCCACATGTTCCTATATGGGATACAATGGTTTACGGCGATATTACCTTTTTTAATTATTTTGTCGGGAGTAGTATCGAGCCTACACACTGACGATTTGACTTTCAAAACAATTTATTCGCAAAAGACATTTATTATTACAGGTCTAGCCCTCATTGCTCAGATACTTATGGGACACAGGCTTCCCATACTTATAGGTCCAGCAACTATTCTTTTGATTGGACTAACCAATACGCTCAACCTAAGTCTAGCAGCATCCTATACAGCAATGGCAATAGGTGGGATACTGATTGTCTTTCTATCATTTGGCAAAATTTTCAGCTATATACAAAAACTCTTCACCACTCGAGTGGTGGTGGTCACTCTGCTTTTAGTGGCTGTTACGATACTACCCCTAGTCTTGAAACTTTCAGCAGGAGAAAATGGAAAAGTATTCTTCAACATGATATTTGCTATTGGACTAGCATTAGTCATGATATTTGCCAATTGCAAGGTGCAAGGAGTATGGAAATCATTAGTCATTCTGGCTGGATTGGCTGTGGGTTCTGCTGTCGATCTATTTACTTGGGGGCTACCAACACACGAAACCATGCAATCTTATAGTTGGAATGCATTAGCAAACAACTTATTGATTACTCCAGAGTTTAATGTTTCAGCCATCATAGCTTTCATTTTCTGTTTCCTTGCGCTCACGGTCAATGAAGTTGGAGCAATACAAGCTACAGCTCAGTTCATTGGAGCAGAAAACATTGCTCAACGCAGCAAGAAAGGCATTAGAGTAACAGGAATCTTCAATGTCCTTTCTGGGGTAACAGGTGTTATTGGCGTTGTAGATTATTCCATGAGTCCAGGAATCATTTCAGCAACACAGTCAGCATCACGTTTTCCGTTGATTATAAGCGGAATTATCTTAATTATCTGTGCGTTAGTTCCACAATCCTTATTCATCTTTTCTTACATACCATCAGTGGTAATGGGGAGTGTATTACTTTACGTGATGTGTACTCAGCTAGGATCTGGATTACAGATGATGACAAATAATCGTGCTGTTACCGATTTCAATCAAGCTATTATTGTAAGCTTCCCTATAATGATCGCAATTTTAATTTCATTTGCTCCTGCTGCTTTTGCTGAATCTATTCCAAATATGTTGAAACCTATTATTGGCAATGGTTTCATTATGGGAATCATTTCTGTTCTACTCTTAGAACATGTTCTTATCAAACAGAAATGATTAGAACTTGAAACATTCTGCTATCAAATTCGTTATAAGTATAGTAAATAAAACATTTTGATACTAATAACTAAAAAACGAATAAGATGTTAGATGATATTCTAAATATTGTAAAGGATGTAGCCACAGATACTATCAGCAAGAATGCAGATGTGCCTACAGATAAAAAAGACTTGTTGGTAGAAACTTCTACAGATGCAATTTCCAATGCATTCACTAGTAATATAGGTCAACTCACCGACCTATTCTCTGGCGGTGGAGCTAGTGGTTCAATAATGAATAGCATAAAAGGTCTAGTGGTGGATAGCTTAGTAAAAAAAGTGGGAATTAACTCTACACTTGCCAACACTCTAGTGTCGGCAATGCTTCCAGCAATAATCAATGCTGTGAGTGGCAAAGCAGGGTCAGACTCTTCATTCGATCTCGGAAGTTTGCTCGGAAATTTAGGGAAAGCAAAAAAAGGAGACTCAGGTGGACTATTAGGAGCTTTTGAAGGACTATTTGGTAAGTAAAATACTACTCAATTATAAATAAAAGAGGATTTTAGCATAAAAACTAAAATCCTCTTTTCTATTCAGTATAAACAAAAGGTATGTATTATCTATACTGACAGCAACTAGGTAAATTCACATAAACATTATCCTCTGCCTTATCCATATCTGTATCGTAGCCAACGGCTGCAATAGCTTTGCTTACAGCTCTCAAATCTATAGAAGAGGAACTTGTCAATTCTAAATCTTTAGTTGTTCCATTCCAAACCGCTGTTTTGATGTTAGGCACACTCATTGCGGCTTTCTCAATGGAAGACTTACACATATCGCACAAACCCTGTACACCTTTTAGTGTTGCATTCTGCAATGTGGTGCTTACCACTGTTTCGTTAGACACTTTTGATTCGGTGCTTGCTCCTCCACATGAAGCGAGCAAGAAAGCCACGAGGCTCATTGCTAATAAAATTCTTTTCATTTCTATATTATTTATTCTGTATTACTTTCTATACTGGCAGCATCCTGGCAGTGCATTATAAACATCATCGGCTGCTTTATACTTGCTCCCTACATCGTGCCCAGCTTTAGCAATTGCCTTGCCTACAGCATCCACCGAAGTTTTCTTTTTATCATAATTCAAGTGTAATGCTTTCGACTTTGCATCCCAATGTGCAGATGAAACTCCATTGACAGACATTGCTGCTTTTTGTATTCTATCTTGACACATTTCGCACAAACCTTGCACATCTTTGATTTCTTCATGCGTATCGTTTGGATTAACCGCAGCATGACTATCATGCCCACCTCCATGATTGACATGTCCCTGTGCAGCTGCTCCCACATGGTCATTCATCATACTTCTTTTACCTTCAAGTTGGGCACTAGCATCCACCGTAAATACTCCATTTGTTACGACTTGCTCACCATCATTCAATCCATCTTCTATCACATAAGCATCACCCAACGATGGACCTAAAGTCACCTCTCGCAAAAGGAATGCTGGAGTCTCTATATCTGCCTGTTTCACATACACTACACTACGTTTACCTGTCCAAAGCACTGCCGACTTAGGAATCACAATTTGATTCTTATTCTGACGAAGTGGAGCATTAATTGTAGCATTTGCATACATCTCTGGTTTCAATACTAATCCTGGATTATTGGTCACCACTCTCACTTTTGCAGTACGAGTCGTTTTATTCAAAATAGGATCAATGAATGAAATCTTTCCCGAAAATGTTCTATTCGGAATAGCCTGCAAAGTAAACTCTACATTATCTCCTACTTTGAGAAATGGAAGATCAACCTCATAAGCATCGAACATAGCCCATACTTGCGAAAGGTTTGCCACTTGAAAAAGCACACTTCCTTGATTCACATAATCCCCCTCATTCACACGTTTCTCTACAACGATTCCACTAGTATTAGCTTTAATCGCAACTTGTGGCTGAGCAATCCCAGAATGCTCAATTTCAGCAATTTGCTCATCACTCAACTTCCAAAGGCGAAGTTTTTCTCTTGCTGCTTCTATCAGCATTGGCTGCAAACCCTCCAGTTTTTTAGCTTCAATCAGTTCTTGTTGAGCATTCAACAATTCTGGAGAATAAATAGTGGCAATTGTCTGCCCCTTAGAAACCGTTTCTCCTGTAAAGTTTACCGATAGTTTTTCGATACGTCCATTCACATGAGAGGTTTGCGATTGTGACAAACGCTCATCTGCCTGAATAGTTCCATACAATTGAACTTCTTTTACTGGATTTTGGCGACTCACTTTAGTAGTCTGAATATTTGCCAAAGCAATAGCTTCTGGCGAAAGCTGAATAGCCGCAGGATCTACAACCTCATCGCTCGAACCCGATTTTCGCATTGGAGTGAGATCCATGGCGCATAAAGGGCATTTCCCTGGTTTGTCTTGCTTGATTTGAGGGTGCATGGCGCATGTCCAAACAGTAGGTTCTGTGGCTGCGGCTTCTTGTTCCTCAGTATGTGAGTGAGGAACACCCGTTCTGCCAAAGAATACCCATCCTAAAAATATACCGATGAGTAATAAGAGTCCGTATTTGATAAACTTATTCTTCAGTAGCTCTTGTATCTTGTTTTTATTATTAGTCTCCATTTTTATTACTTGTTAAGTGAATCAAATTCAGAAAATGAAATTAGTTTTTGAATAGTTGCCACCATCGTATTGTAGGTAGCGATAGACTCTGCTCGCTTTAGTTTATAGTCCAACAATTGACGTTGTACTTGAATGATATTTGTCAAATCGTTTTTACCTGCTGCAAATTCTTTCACCGCAAGATTGTAAGTAACTTGAGCTACTTCGGTTTGCTTCTCGAAAAGTTTGACCTTACGATTTGCATCATCCAATTGGTGCTTAGTTCTGATTAAATCTGCCTCAAGCGTATTGACTGTGTTTGCAAATTTTTCTTGGCTCGACTCCCACCACAATTTACTCTCTTTTTGCTGAGCATTGTATTTATTTCTATAGATAGGAATGCTTACTGACACCATTGGCATCACCATATCTTTTCCATTCATACTCCCCATTGCCAACATCGGATCTTTAGTTTTAGCATTAATCATGTATTGCAAACCAATGCCAAACATAGGATAACTCATTTTCTTATTCATTTCGCCCATTGCCTTATAAGCTTTTCCTTCTTCTACAATCATTTCCAGCATTGGATTTTTCTCTCGTATTTGATCCATTGTAGTGGCATCAAATAGGTACGGAATTTGCTCCAATGTTTTAGGAAGAGTCAGTTCTCCATCTTGTGGACGATTGAGTAGAGCGTTAAACTTCGCTTTCTCAGTTGCTATTTCTGAAAGGAGCGTTTCCATGTTGCTTTCTAGTTCAATAATTTCCAACTCAATGCGTAGCACTTCTGACATTCCTGTAGAGGAACTGCCCATACTGCCTCCACCCATAGAAGACATACCTCCTCCACTACTCATATCAGCCATTGCACCACCTCCCGAAGAAAGTGAAGAGGCACCGCCACCCATGCCTGACATTCCACTCATGCCTCCACCACCCATAGAAGATAGAGGGCTAGAAGCAGAAGTCTGCGTGGTAGATGGTGTATAACTAGCTGTTGGAGTTCCAGTTGGCGATGAGAATTTTATTTTAGAAAGCTCTCGCAATTGAACTAGGAGTTTTCTATTCTCTTCGTTGTTCTCTAGCTTTTGATAGAGGCTACCGAGCAAATACCATTGAGTATAAACCTCTAAGAATTTTGTATCTCTAGTTTCTCTAAACTGTTCAAATGCCACTTGAGCCATATGTTGAGCTTCTGTCTTTGCTGCTTTCTTAGTTCCAAACCAAGGAAACATTTGCATTACTGTAAGGCTCCCAATGGGCTTTCCTCCCACGGCATCCATAGGTTCAATATAGAAACCCATATCAAGGGTAGGATCATCGTAAGCTCCTGCCTGAGGTAGCTTTTGCAAGGATGCTTTATAGGCTAGGAAATCGGCTTGCACCGCAGGATTATTCTCTGCTGCCTCACGCAAATAGTGACGCAAAGAATCTACTTCTTGAGCCAAGAGCTGTGTGCTCCAAGCAAATAGAATTAGTATTCCTATATAAATTGATTTATTCATCTTCGTTTTCTTTTAATTGTTTCTTCAATGCCTTTTTTGCTTCTCTACTCACAACTCCCTCACGCCACCAACATTGGAATACTGGTACAACGAACATGGTCATCGACTGAATTAGCATTCCTCCAAAGGTAGGAATAGCCATAGGAACCATTATGTCAGCTCCTTTTCCTGTAGAAGTCAGAACAGGCAAGAGTGCGATGAGTGCAGTGGCAACCGTCATTGCCGCTGGACGAACACGTTTTTTACCCGCTACAACTACTGCCTCACGAATATCATGTTTTGTATGTGGATCCAATTCGATAAAGGTGTCGTGAATATATGTTCCCATGATAACACCATCGTTGGTCGCAATTCCAAAGAGGGCAATAAACCCGACCCATACGGCAATACTCAAGTTGATAGGGTGCATCTGGAATAAGTCTCGCATATTCATTTCCCCAACTGAGAAGTTCATAAACCAAGGTTCTCCATATAACCATAAGAGTATAAACCCTCCTGCAAAAGCAACGATCACCCCTGAGAAGTGAATAAATGATGCTGTAACAGTCTTAAATTGGAAATAAAGAATCAAAAGAATAGCCAACAAACTCAACGGAATAACTAGCATCAGTCGTTTTTCGGCATTTGCTTGCTGCTCAAAGTTTCCTGCAAAAGTATATCCTACGCCATCAGGCAGTTTGATTTCGCCTGAAGCCAATTTATCCTTTAGCACTTTGTCCGCTTGCTTCACAACATCCACCTCAGCCGATCCTTCTTGTTTATCAAAAATAACGTATCCGAGTAGGAAGGTGTTTTCACTCTGAATCATCTGAGCACCTTTAGTGTACTCAATATCTGCCACCTCCTTCAATGGAACTTGAGCACCCATTCCTGTAGGTATGATTAATTTGCCCAATTCTTCTGGATTGTCTCGCAATTCACGAGGATACCTCAACCTCACAGGGAAACGCTCACGCCCCTCTACTGTAGTTGTCAAAGGCATACCACCAACGGCAGCACCTATCACATCTTGCAAATCAGCAACTGTGATTCCATAACGTGCCATTTTCTGACGATTCAACTTTATTTCTACATAAGGTGCACCCACTGCTCTATCGTAAAACACGGTAGATGGCATAATGGATGACACATCCTTCAATGCAGCTTCTAAGATTTTTCCACCTTCTTCAATGGCGTCCAAATCGGGTCCAGTAACTTTTAGTCCCATTGGTGCACGCATACCAGTAGAAAGCATCACCAAACGAGCTTCAATCGGTTGCAGCTTTGGTGCAGCTGTCAAACCAGGGAGATGAGATACATTGACAATCTCTTGCCAAATATCTTCAGCCTTTTTGATTTCAGGTCGCCATTGGCGGAAATAATTTCCTCGTTTGTCAACGATCAAGCTGTCCTTTTTTACAATCCTAAATCCGTCTTTTGGATTGTAGGTTGAACCATCTATCAATACAAAAGCATTATCTCCATCAACTTTAAAACGTTCACGATGTCCTTGATCATTCAAAATATATTCAGAATAATAACTAATTGTGTTTTCGAACATCTGAGTAGGCGCTGGGTCTAGCGCCGAATTTACACGTCCCCATTTTCCTACTGTTATTTCAACTTCGGGAATATTTTGAATACGTTTATCTAGCAATGCAATGGATGCTAAATTTTGTTCTATTCCTGTATGAGGCATAGTTACGGGCATCAATAGGAATGAGCCCTCATTCAAACTAGGCATAAACTCCTCTCCCACTCCTGGGAACTTTGCTTCAGCTCCTTCCCAAAAAGCTGTCTGACGAATAGACTTCCATCCTACAGTCTCAAAACCAGAAGCAATGAAACCAAATGTATTATTGAATCCTAACCAAATCAACATTCCGAAAAGAACTGTAATTAATGGAATCATCATAAACTTCCAACGATGTTCTAAACACCAACGCAACATTCTTTCGTAGAAGAAAACCAATACCCAAAGCATAGCTAAAATGGCTAGAATGATGCCTGCTACAAATACAAAATTGAGGAATAGACCATCATTTGTCCCAATTGGTAACCATTCTATTGTCAAATAAAAAGTAGCAAGGAATATCGCTACTCCAATATTGATATACGTATTTATATTCTTAACCTTGATGAGATAAGAGAACAAGTTATTTAATCCCATAATCACCAATCCTATTGCAGCTATTTCTCTATAAATAATGAATAAAACGATTCCTCCAATTACCAAAAGATAGTTTCCTATTTTTCGCAACTTCTTATTATCAATATTTAGCGACAAAACGAAATAAGCAATAGTGGGCAACATGGCAATACCCAAGAGGAATGCAGAGCTGAGTGCAAATGTCTTTGTAAATGCCAATGGTTTAAACAATTTACCTTCTTGAGCCTCCATTGCAAACACGGGCAAGAAACTAACAATAGTAGTAAGCATAGCAGTTGACAATGCTCCTGAGACTTCGCTCACACTTGTATAAATGAGATTAACCAAAGCTTGCCCCCGTTTCACCCCATGGGCTTTCTGTTCATCCAAATGCCGCAGAATATTTTCGACAAAAACGACTCCCACATCTACAACCACTCCAATGGCAATAGCAATACCCGATAGCGCCACAATATTTGCCTCCACACCCGTATAGCGCATGATAATAAATGTAGCGAGAACAGCAATAGGCAAAATACTAGATATGATAACCGATGCTCGCAGATTGAAGACCAACACAATCACCACGATAATACAAATCAATATCTCGTGCGAGAGTGCTGTTTCGAGTGTTCCAATAGTTTCTTGAATCAATCCTGAACGGTCGTAGAATGGTACAACTGTAACTTTTGAAACAGTTCCATCCTCTAAAGTCTTTTGAGGAAGTCCAGCCTCCAACTCTTTTATCTTCTCTTTTACATTGTTGATAACTTGCATCGGATTAGAACCATAGCGAGCCACAACAACTCCTCCTACAGCCTCCACGCCTTCTTTATCCAAACCTCCACGACGTGTGGCTGGCCCTAGATTTACAAAGGCAACATCTTTTATTTTCACTGGCACACCATCACGAACCGTAACTACGGCTTCTTCCAAGTCTTTGACTGATTTGATATACCCTAGTCCACGAACTAAGTATTCAGCCATGTTTATCTCTATGGTTTCAGCACCAATATCTAGGTTACTTTTCTGCACAGCAGACATCACATCCATGATGGAAACGTTGAACGAACGCATTCTATTAGGATCAATCTCTACTTGATATTCTTTTACAAAACCTCCAATAGAACCCACTTCCGAAACTCCTTCGGCTGCTGCTAATGTATATTTTGCTTGAAAGTCTTGAATCGTCCTCAATTCACTTGGATCCCATCCTCCTGTTGGTTCGCCTGTTTCTGGATTTCGTCCTTCAAGAGTGTACCAATAGATTTGTCCTAGTGCCGTAGCATCTGGTCCAAGACTTGGTGTCACGCCTTCGGGAAGTGTTCCTGCTGGTAGTGAATTTAATTTTTCAAGAATACGAGATCTACTCCAATAGAACTCAGCACTTTCTTCAAAAATCACATAAATCATAGACATCCCAAACATGGATGTACTACGAATCGTTTTCACTCCTGGAGTACCCAGAAGCGAGGTTGTAAGCGGATAGGTTATCTGATCTTGAATATCCTTTGGTGATCGTCCCATCCACTCTGTGGCTACAATTTGCTGATTTTCTCCAATATCTGGAATTGCATCTACGGGTACTGGATCATGAGGAAGAATACCTCCATGCCAGTTGAAAGGAGCTACAGACAAGCCCCATATAACGGTGAGACCAATCAAGATCATCGTTATAACCCTGTTTTCTAAGAAATATTTGATTATTCTATTTAACATATGACTTGACTTTTTTATTTCAATAATTCATTCAACTCTGCCCACCCCATACCGTTGTAAACATTATCAAATCCATTTTCATTTAGTATAGTTTTTGCTTTAGCTGCTCTTTTTCCCGAACCGCATACAAGAACTATTTTGTCATATTGTTTGAATTTTTCAAGAGATTCTGCAACTGTAGATAAAGGAATATGTACCGAATTAGGGATGTGTGCTTCAGCATATTCTTCATCCGTACGTACATCAATTACAGTAGCTTCTTTTGCCTTCACCATATTTACAATTGGTGTTAGATCAACAGTCGCTGAGGCTTCTTCTTTTATTGATTGATTGACATGAGTTGACTTGCACGAACCTAATAGGAGTGCACTCAATAGAATAGAAATAATGATAGATATTCTCATATTATTTTGATTTTTATAGACCTACCTTTTAAGATAAGGATTTTATTTATGAAAATTAGGGCACAATAATCCCTACTTTATTTTTCCGAATAAAATATCTGTTAGCAACCCATAAAGCTGCTAATTCTATAAAATCAAATACGAAGAATGCAAATGAAGCTCAAGACATTTGCGTCTTTAGCATCATAGCCATTGGGAGGGAAGTATTCCCTAAGTTGAAATGTATTATCTAATTCCACCAAAAGAGAGGTGAAGTTAGTGGTAAACCAATCAGACTCGAAGGCTGTAAAAAACGGAATAATGCTTGCACGCTCTTGCACCTGATACTGATCTGTGATCATTTGCACCTTGTGAGTCTCACAACAATCTTTATGAAGAGCTGGACAATCATCGTGATTCTTCACATTATTGGCATCAGTCTTGCAGCATCCAGTCTCATTCGTTTTCACTACTACCTCTACTGACTTCAACTGCTTTCCACAAAAATGCATACCTACTGTAGGTCCAACACCTACAACAAGCATTACAAATAGCATAAGTATGGATAATAGTTTTTTCACTTAAGTTATAAAATGGATATAAATGAGCTGTTTATATAGTTTCCAAAACGAAAGTAAGATATTTATTTTACATCACACTATTTCTTAGCTATTTTTAAAGAATTGTCTAACCTAGAAATTTATTTCTATCTTCGTCCACCTAAAAATAATAAAATGAGCAAAGGTCCCAATCCAAATTCAATTTACCCTAATGGGAAAATCAAGCAGATTTGCTTTATCAAAAACATTATTAAGAATCCTAATATTATAGTGGGCGACTACACCTACTACGATGATGATGAAGGTGCTGAAAATTTTGAGCAACAAGTTACACATCACTACTCCATGCTAGGAGACAAATTGATAATTGGCAAATTCTGTGCAATTGCAAAAGGAACTACCTTTGTGATGAATGGTGCCAATCATGTGATGAATGCTGTGAGCACCTACCCTTTCAATATTATGCGCAATGGATGGGAAAAATCGACTCCTTCACTGACCGACCTTCCATTCAAAGGAGATACCATAATTGGCAATGATGTATGGATAGGGCAATATGCAACAATAATGCCAGGTGTGAAAATTGGTGACGGCGCAATAATAGGAGCTAATGCTGTGGTAGCAAAAGACATTCCGCCTTATTCTATTGCCGTGGGCAACCCCGCAAGAGTTATAAAAATGCGATTTGATGATGAGTTTATCCAATACCTGCAAGAGTTGCAATGGTGGAATTGGTCTGCTGAAAAAATCACCGCAAACATCGAAGCCCTTACTGGTGGCAATTTAGAACTAATCAAACAAATTAAATGAGTTCTTTTGTCATTCCTAGAAGACTTCTCATTTTTTCGATCTGATGCTCCTCTACTTGCAAAGGATGATAAGCAAGCCATAGCTGATTGCAAGCTACTTTATCACCTTTCCAGATAATTTTCAACTCTTGATTTGTCAAATGCTCTTTAGCTAGCAAATCAGAAGTTATACAGATTCCAAAGTTCAATGTAACTGCTTGCATCATCATATTGATATCTGGAATCACATAATGAGGTTTCAGTAAAGGACGCTTATTGAAATTCTCTTTCCAAAAACGGCGAATAATAGACAATTTGGAATCATAAACAATCCACTTCTGTTCCATCAACCATTTTTCCGCGCCTTCTAAGTCCTTATTCGCAATACATTGCTCCAATTCAATTACATCTAATGTTGAGTGAGCAATTATCATAAAAGTCTCTTCTACAAGTGGCTCATAAACCAACCCTTCTTTTTCGACTTTTTGCGTAGCAATTACAAAATCTAGATTTTTATTAATGATATCATCTATCAACACTTTTGCCATCTCAAACTTCAAGGTGATATTAGCATCATAAGTATTTAGTTTTTCTAACAGAATGTTATTAGCATATTCTATTGGAGTACCTATACGTACCGTTTCTTCTCGTTTGAGTGCTGTCTTACGAAATTCTGTTTCTACACGTTCTAAATTTTCAACTGATTCTACAATCTGCGTATAAAGCAGTTTTCCATAGTCGGTAGGAACTAACTTTCGAGGCAGACGCTGAAATAGTTTATGTCCTATATAGCTTTCGAGTGAAGCTAACTGAATACTCACATTGGGCTGAGAGATAAAAAGTTCTTCAGCTGCTCGTGTCAAATTGCCATTTTGATAGATGGCTTTAAATGTTCTATACCATTCTAAATTTACCATGATCCAAAGATACATATTATCTATAAATATTTTAATAGATATGGCTTAATTATTCTATTTTGAACATAGATTAAGTCTCCGTAACTTTGTATTAGTAAAAATCAAAAACTATATGATTATGAAAACAGTATTATACAAAGCCAACACAAGAGGAAATGCAAATCATGGATGGTTAGTTTCACAACATACATTTAGTTTTGCAAACTATTACAATCCAGAAAGAATGAATTTTGGACTACTAAGAGTAGTCAATGATGATATCGTGGCAGGAGGACAAGGTTTTGGAACTCATCCACATGAGGACATGGAAATTATCTCCATCCCCACCTCTGGTGCATTGGAGCACAAAGACAGCATGGGTAACAAACACATTATCCAGTCGGGCGAAGTGCAAGTGATGAGTGCTGGTACAGGAATCACACATAGTGAGTACAATGCCAACGAGAATAACGAAGTGAAATTTTTCCAGATATGGGTATATCCTAGAGAAAAAGGAGTGAAGCCTAGATATGGACAAAAAGAATTTGACTACGATGCAAATAGAAATGATCTAACTCTCGTGGTGTCTCCTGATGAAGCAGAAGGTAGTCTATGGGTACACCAAGATGTTTGGTTCAGCGTAGGAAACTTTGATGAAGATAAAAGTGTAAACTATGTAGTGAAGAAAAAAGGAAATGGCGTGTTTGCAATGGTAATAGAGGGGTCTTTCCAAGTTGGAGACTTTAAACTCGAAAAGAGAGATGCTTTGGGAATTACAGAAGTAGATTCTATTGACATTAAGGCATTATCAAAAGATGCACGCATATTATTGATAGACGTACCGATGGATTTTTAAAAGAAGTCCTTATGTAATGTTTGTGTTAAGTTGGAAAAAGGCAGACTTTTTAGGTCTGCCTTTTTTTTATCTCAATTTATTTGATTTTGTTTCTTCTTTCGTCTAGCACGGATAATTAGAACAACAATTCCAACTGCCAACAATGTCAATGGCCAGATATAGATAAAAAACTCTACTACAACCAATAGTCCTTCCCAACCATCAAGTGCGGCATCTACCACATTTTCAATAAAACTTTGTTGATACGCTACTATTTCAACTGGACGAAGCATTACTTTATCAACCACTGTAGGATCTTGCCACAGGCTAATAGTGATGGTGCTATATTCTATTTTGTCATACATCACTTTCTCCTCAACTAACGCATCGTCTTCTTGCTGACGAGCCAAGTCTATCCGTTCTTCTGCTGAAAGCAAATCATTTAGTCTATACCCCTTCCCTGCTCCAGAAATATTTTTGACACGAGATGCCTTATTTTTTTTACGTGCTTGCTCCAATGAATTAGCCAATATTTTGAAAGTAATATCATCTGCTTCAATATTTCTGTAATGCATTTGGTCTGCAACCAGAGCTATCTCTCGCAAGGTCTGATTCAACAGTTCATGCTTCACTCGCAAGGTTAGATTGCCATTCAATTTATTGTAGCTTCTTTGCAGAATAGAATCTTTAGAAACCCTGGTTTCTTGACTATGCGAAACTGAATTAGATAGAGTTGACTTGATAATAAAACCTTCTTTAGCTATCACAATATCTTCTATTGCTTGTGTAGCCTTCACTACATTCTTGACACAGAACTGAAGTTGAGAAGTCCGAATAAATTTCTTATCACCATCAAATGTCGTAATAGCCGCCTTAGAAGTCGCAAAATCTATATTCTCATCTCTTACGGCTCTTTCTTTTGCAATTCGTGCAACAGGAGCATCACTAGCTGCTTGGTCATACATTTCGAGGGAAATAATCTGCTCCTCAGCCTCTATAGCCTCTATGTTGGCAGTTTCAGATATTTGCTGAGCCTCCTTATGGGCAGCAGTATCATTACTACAGGCACTAAAAGAAAAAAATGTAAGAGTCAGTGCAGTTAGGATTGAAGTAGTTTGTTTAAGTCTCATAATTGTAAATTTTAATGTTGTTTGAAATATAGACGAAGTATTCATCAAAAATCCATAAGGAATGAGGAAAAATATTTTAGCTCCTAGATTTTAGCTATCTTATTCCTCTGATGTTCTTAAATAATCTCTTATTTTTGTAAATTGCATTTAGCTGAAAATACTTTTCAGCATATTTATCTAAAATTTTTTCATGAAAAAGTTTTTTGGTCTTAGTATAAAGGAGCTACCAACTCCTACCCTATTTATATTGGCTATAGTATTGATTGTTTACTTCCTACCTAGAGAAAGCAAATATCAGTATAGCTACACAGAAAATACGCCTTGGCTCTATGGGCTTCTTACCGCTCCTTTCAATTTTCACATTCAGAAATCGGATGCGCAGATAGAGGCTGAAAAGGATGAGATATTAAAATCGTCGCAAATTTATTATACGCAATGGGATGGCACTCTAATTCAGGTAAAGGATTTGATAGCAGCCGACGTAAAAGTTCGCAACCTATCAAGATATCAGACCAATTACTTGAATACTCAATTAGAGTCGATTTACTCTGTGGGTGTGATTGCTGCTGATGATTTGGAACACCTCAATAAACTAGAAAAAAAGCAAATACTACTGCGCAAAAGCAATAACATTGCGATATCTAGAAGCACAAGTTCGTTCTACACACCTAAACAAGCCTATGAATTAATTCTAAAAGATGCTCCCGAGAGTATAGATATTACCAAACTAAAAGATTTACATCTCAATAGCTATTTAACTCCAAATATAGAATACGACGAGCGCACTACAACCAATGCTAGAGAAGCCAGCTTAGCAGATATATCATTGTTTGAAGGAGAAGTTATGTCAGGACAAAGAATTATTGACAGAGGTGAAATTGTAGATGCTAAAACTAAAAACATCCTAGATTCCTATACCAAACTAATGGAGGAAAAAGTAGGAACTAAGTCAAAACCTGGTTGGCTAGTTGTGGGACAAGTTATTCTCATCTCTCTCTTCTTGATGTCGATGATGTTTTATCTAAAATTCTATAGATTAGACATCTACCACAACAGAAGAAGTGTCCTCTTTCTACTGATAATGATTGTGATACTTCCTCTATTTGCCAGTTTAATGGCTGATATGAAGATGTACAACCAACTCTACATTCTACCTTTTGCTGTGCCCACCATTCTGATAAGAACTTTCATGGATTCTCGAACGGCACTCACAACACATATGATAATCACCTTGATTTGTGCGCTGATGATACCCGTAGAAAGTATGGCGCAATTCATCATTATACAAACCTTGGCTGGATATATGTGTATCCTAAGCCTTAGAAAATTGGCTGAGCGTGCACAATTGGTATATTGTTCTATACTCATTTTCTTAACCTACGTATTGAGTTATACTGGTTGGCTATTGAGCGTCGAAGGTTATTTCAATTTCCTTTTAGCAGAAGAAAACAAAGATATCTACATCTATTTCTGTCTCAACTTTGTACTTGTATCTTTCGCTTACATTCTGATTTATGTTTTCGAGAGAGTATTTGGTTTCATCTCCGAAGTAAGCATGATAGAATTATCAAATACCAACAAACCGCTGCTTCAAGAGCTTTCAGAAGTTGCACCTGGAACTTTTCAACACTCGATGCAAGTGTCCAACTTGGTAGTTTCGGCTGCTAATAAGATTGGAGCAAATGCAGTATTAGTACGAACAGGAGCCTTATATCATGACATAGGCAAAATGGCAAATCCAATTTTCTTTACCGAAAATCAACCAGAGGGCTTTAATCCACACAAGAGACTAACTTATCACGAAAGTGCTAAAATCATAATTAGCCATGTAGAAGAAGGTGTGAAACTAGCAAAGAAACACAATCTACCTCAACAAATTATTGATTTTATTTTGACACATCACGGAAAGGGTAAAACTGATTATTTCTACAATTCATATAAAAATGAGCATCCAGATGAAGAAGTAGATCCTGCTCCATTCACATATCCAGGACCTAATCCATTCTCTAAAGAAACAGCTATTTTGATGATGGCAGATACTGTAGAGGCAGCATCTAGAAGCTTGAAGGAGAATACGAAAGAGTCTATCACCGAACTTGTAAATAAATTAATAGACAAGCAAGTGATGGCTGGACTCTTCAATAGTGCCCCCATTACCTTCAAAGACATTGAAGACATAAAAGAAGTATTCTGTGAAAAATTGGTAAGTATGAGACACGTAAGAGTAGCTTATCCCGAATTGAAGACGGAAGAAAAGAAAGACGAAACAGAAATCAAACTAAATTAAATTATAAAATCATGAGAAAATTATTTGTGTTTGTGGCAGCCCTAGCTCTATCGGCAAGTGCATGGAGCCAAGGTTACCAATTTACACCTGTTAAAGAAAATGCAATTACATCTATTAAGAATCAAGGAAGTAGTGGTACTTGCTGGAGCTGGTCGGGACTAGCTTTTCTTGAATCTGAACTATTACGTACAGGAAAAGGAGAGCACGATCTGTCGGCAATGTATATTGCTCGTAGAAACTATTTTGACCAAGCAGTTAAATATGTTCGCATGAATGGAACATTAAACTATTCGCAAGGTGGTTCGTTTGCTGATGTGGTAGAAACTCTTGATGAGTATGGAGTTATTCCATTAGACCTATATCAAGGCTTAAACTATGGAACTACAAATCACTTGCACAGCGAACTTGAAGCTGGGCTAAAAGGATATGTGGATGGCATCAATAAGAAGCCAAACAAAAATCTGACTACAGCTTGGCAAAATGGATTGAATGGTATTCTTGACGCCTATTTTGGTGCTATCCCAACAGAGTTTGACTACAAAGGGAAAAAATATACTCCTCAATCACTAGCTAAAGACTTAGGACTAAAAAGTGATAACTATATCTCTTTAACTTCATACACTCACCAGCCATTCTACAAACCTTACGCAGTGGAAGTTGCTGACAACTGGAGATGGGCGTTATCATACAACCTACCTATTGATGAGTTGATGGAAGTATTTGAATATGCGATCAACGAAGGATACACAATTGCTTGGGCAAGTGACGTGAGCGAAATAGGTTTCACTCGTGATGGTATTGCAGTTATTCCAGATGATGCAGCTGAAGATAATATTGGGTCGGATCAGGCAAAATGGTTAGGATTATCTCAAAGAGATCGTGATGCTAAATTGAGAGAAAAAGTAATGGAAGGTCCAGTTGTTGAAAAAGAAATTACTCAAGAAATGCGTCAAATAGCTTTCGACATCCAAGAAACTACAGATGATCATGGTATGCAAATCTTCGGTATAGCAAAAGACCAAAATGGCAAGAAATACTTTATGGTGAAAAACTCTTGGGGACAAGCTGGAAAATATGATGGTATCTGGTATGCTTCAGAAGCTTTTGTAAAATACAAAACGATGAGCATCGTTATCAACAAAGAATCACTTCCAAAAGCTATTGCTAAAAAATTGGGCATTAAATAAGGGGAAAATCCTTAGAAAATATAAAATAGTAATAGACGGAGGCAATATTTATGCTTCCGTCTATTTTTTTAGACGGAACAGCACTATAATTGTAACACAGACAATCAAATAGTTTTTTGATTTCATTGAATAGTAACTTAGTAAAAAAGCATTATGAAAAACTTAGATTTAAGCTCTATTGCCGTTAAGGAAATGAATGAATCTCAAATGAGGGAGATAGAGGGAGGGGGACCACACATTGTAGAACAAGATGGAATTTACTATATGTATGATGGAGTTGGTTATATAGTGAGTGATATGTGGGGTGTCTGTTAAACCGAGCATAAATAAAAAATGGATTTGTTTATATAAATCCATTTTTTGATTTATATTTGAGTATAATGAAACACAAATTATACATATTGGTACTTATAATATTTTGTTGCTGTTCTATACAATTGAAAGCAGAAGATAATTTGCCACATCTACAAATGTATGGAGGATGTAATGAGATACTTCAAGGACACATAAAGAAATATAGCAACGACACACTAGCAGTCAATGTTTTTCTGGCAGATTATGAAATTGAAACAATAGGTGACTTTAATAAAAAGAAATTAGAGAGCATGTCTCCAGAGGAAGTTATTGAGCACTTCAAATCGACAAGAGGTATGAACTGTAAATGCACACGTAAAGGTTGGAGAAGGAGATTTGATTTACTTCGATCTCCCGCATCAGAAAAGACACAATAAAGACACTGCCTCATATAAAATATCTCTTAGGATATAGTTTCTTTGATAAAATTAAAAAAGCATCAGAATACTCTGATGCTTTTTCGTTTCACACAAACTTAATTATTTATTTTAAGGTAACCCCTTCACAGCGGTTCCCTCGGTTGCATAAATTGATGCTAGCACTTCATCAATAAAAGCCTCGGAAGTGCAAAGTTCTTGAAGTTTTTCTTCTCCTTGCTTCGATAGCGCAAAATACATTTGTCGTCTATCCTCCTTGCCCATTATACGTTGTACCAAGCCTTTGTCCTCTACAGATTTTATAACCTTAGACATATTTGACGCAGAAAGCCCCAGTTTTTCAGCCAAATCGCTAGAAGACATTCTGCCATACTTGAGGCTACAAACTGCCATTCCTTCATTTAAGCACAAATCATGATTCTCTTGAAAGCTAATTTCGAACTCTCTGATAGAGCGAAATATATCTCGCAACAAACATAATTTGGTTTTCTGTCTTTCTTTGTTCTCCATTCTTCAAATGTAAATCTATTTTATTCTTTTGCCAAAAGAATTTGATCTATCGTTTTCTTCAACTCCGTTTTTGGCGCAGCACCTGCAGCCATCTGAGGTTGCCCCTCCATCGGAATAAATAGCATAGACGGAATACTACGAATATTGAACAGACTAGCCAATTCTTTTTCAGTATCTACATCTACCTTATAGATATAAATTTCACCTTCATATTCTGCTGCCAACTCTTCTAAAATAGGAGCTATTTGTTTACAAGGTCCACACCAGTCTGCATAAAAATCTATGACAGCAGGTTTGTCGCCAAGATATTTCCATGTTTCCATATCTTGCTCATAGTTGTGTACTTTTGTCAAAAAGTCTGTTTTGCTCATTTTTATTGTTCCCATTTTCTTCTCTCCTTCTATTGTATTTTCACTTGTTATACTTTTATTCTCTTCTGCTGCTTTCTCACCAGCACTATTGCACGATGCAAATACTACTGACAGCCCTACTAAAACAATCGTTACATATTTCTTCATTCTTCTTTCTTTTTTCTATTGCCAAATATACTGAATCCTAACATCCCCATCACTGCCCAATAGAGCGTAGTGCGAGTTGGTGATGCTGTAATAGGGCATGTTCCTGTTTCGCAACCGATATATAGCCAATACAAATATCCTGCCAAACCTCCTACAACAGCACCTACTGGAAAGAACCAATAGTTTTTCAACAATGCTTTCAATTTTATCATAATTCTTTTTATCTAAGTTAAACATCTATTTAGATGAATAAGTTTACATTGGCTTGATTTGCTCTATCCAAATAGGCAGCTACTCCACCAATTACTACTTCATCCATCAGTTCCTCTTCCTTGATTCCCATCACATCCATAGACATGGAACAGGCAATCATTTCCACCCCATTTTCCTTAGCTTGTTGCATTAGGTTTTCGAGACTTTCTACATTCTTCTTTTTCATTACCGAACGCATCATCATACGCCCTAAACCTCCCATATTCATTTGTGAGAGACCTAACTTCTTACTGCTTGATGGCATCATCATTCCAAACATCTTGCCAAAGATATCTTTTTTGACTTGAGGTTTATTCTGTTTCTTAATAACATTCAATCCCCAGAAAGTAAAAAACAACGATACCTTCTTACCCGAAGCTGCTGCACCATTCGCAATAACAAAGGATGCCAATGCCTTGTCCAAATCGTCACTAAAGACAATCATGGTTTGGCGATTGCTTTGTTTAGCAACTTCACTACCCTCTTCTTTTTCACGTTTTTCCACTCGAGCAGTAACCACTCCTCCCGAATTGTCAAGACTCAACACCTTAGCCCCAACCATATTACTCCATCCCTCTAGATCTTGTCCAAAAGCTTGATCAGTGACTTTGATTTCTAGTTGATCACCGTTTCCAATTTTGTCATAATTCTTTTTAAGTTGCATAATAGGACCTGGGCACATAAGTCCTCTAGCATCTACCGAAACTACATTTCTATCCTTATTATCCATTGCTTGTGTTTTAACTGGAGCAGTTTTCGTTTTTAAACTTCTATCAAAGTGCTTTTGAATAGCTGTGCTGTGTGTTCTATATCCACCCGAAAGGTTATATACTCCCTGATAACCATTATGTTTCAAAATTTGAGTTGCTAAATATCCTCTATAACCAATAGCACAATAAAGAACTAATTGTTTATCTTTTGGAATCTCAGACAATCTGTCACGCATTTCATCCACAGGAATATTGACAGCTCCATCTATATGCCCCATCTCATATTCACTTGACGTACGAGTATCTATGATAAGCGATGTTGCTTTGTCCAACTTGTCAAGCTCATTCCATTGAATAACTTTCACTTCTCCTTCTAGAATATTTTGAGCTACATATCCAGCAATATTTACAGGATGCTTAGCCGATGAATATGGTGGAGCATAAGCATGCTCTATCTCTTGCAAATCATACACTGTTTCGCCTTTTCGGATGGCTTCTGCTAGGAGATTAATGGTATCCACAATTCCCTCATAACCTATCACTTGTGCTCCTAAAATTTTCCCATCCTTTTTTGAGAAATTTATTTTCAGCGAAAATGGCACAGAACCAGGATAATATGTAGCAATAGAATTTGCATGCGTATAAGACTCATAATGCTCTATCTCTTCTGCAATCAATTGTTTAGACGACGCACCTGCTGAGGCAACAGTAAGATCAAATATTTTGGCAATAGCAGTTCCTATCGTTCCTGTATATTTTACTTTGTTACCATTTACAACATTATCTGCCACTATACGCCCTTGCTTATTAGCTGGTCCCGCAAGAGGAATTAGAGCGAACTTGTTTAGAATAGGATTGAAAACCTCGACAGCATCACCTACTGCATACACGTCCTTGTCAGAGGTTTGCATATATTCATCCACTTTGATTCCTCCAAGTTTACCAAGCTCTATACCCGATTCCTTTGCCAAGCGAGATTCGGGACGAACACCCACACTCATTATCACAAGGTCAGCCTCAAGCGTCTTTCCACTTTGCAAAAGTACATCTACATGAGAGCTTGCATCTTTGAAGCCCACTAGATTTTCTTCTAAGTAAACTTGCACACCTTTATCAGCTAGTGTTTTATGCACTATAGTTGCCATTCCCATGTCAAGTGGATTCATCACCTGATCTTCTCTTTGCACAATAGAAACTTCGACACCTAAGTCGTGCAGATTCTCTACCATCTCTAAACCGATAAAGCCTGCGCCTATCACAACTGCTTTCTTCGGTTTATGCTCATTTAAAAAGTTTTTAATCTTATCCGTGTCAGACACATCTCGTAACGAAAAGATGCGTTTGTCCTCTACACCCTCTAGTGGCAATTTAATTGGCGAAGCTCCTGTAGATAGAATTAGCTTATCATAAGACTCATCATAAGATTGTCCAGTTTTCCAATTCTTTACTGATACTATTTTCTTTTCTGTATCAATTTTTGTTACCTCAGAACTCACTCTTGCATCAACTCCATAGCGTTTCGAAAAACCCTCTACTGTTTGCAGGAACAACCTATCTCGTTCCGAAATCACATCACCAATATAATATGGCAATCCACAGTTGGCATACGAAACATACTCACCCTTTTCGAAAAGGATAATCTCAGCCTTTTCATCCAATCTTCGCAATCGTGCAGCTGCTGTTGCTCCACCTGCTACTCCTCCTATTATTACAATTTTCATTTTCAAATCTAATTTAGTTTCCACTGGAAATTATAAACAAAGGAAATAAATATTTTGTTCACAACAAAATAGAATACCATATTTTAACACAATATGATATTCAATCCCATTTTTGTAAACGATTCGTTAAAGAACAGCTTAGATATTAAATAATTGTATAGCGTTTTGAGTAGTTATATCGCCAACCTCCTTAACTGAAACATTGTAGATATCAGCTAATTTATGAGCAATATAAATAGTATATGAAGATTCGTTTCGTTTTCCTCTGTAAGGTACAGGAGGGAGATATGGAGAGTCTGTTTCAATAATAATCTTCGACAAGTCTGTATTAAGAAGCACTTCACCGAGGTCTGAATTTTTGTAAGTAACAACCCCATTAATTCCAATCAAGAAAGTTTCGAGTGCCAATATATCTGCTAATTCCTCTTTATTTCCCACAAAACTATGGAATACTCCTCGCAGTTTATCAGCACCTATATTTTTGATACAAGAAATAGCTTCTGCTGTAGCTTCACGGGTATGTATTGCTACTGGAATATCATATTCGATACTCCACTCCAATTGCTGTTCGAATGCTTGCTCCTGCTCTTTGACAAATGTTTTGTCCCAATAGAGATCAATCCCAATTTCACCAACAGCACAAAATTTATGATTGGCAAACTGAGCCTTAATAATGCTTAATTCTTCTTTCCAGTTTTCCTTTACGCTTGTTGGATGCAACCCCATCATCGGAATACAATAGTCAGGATAAGCATTTACCAATGTATGTACTTCTTGAATAGACTCAACATCAATATTGGGGAGTAGAATTTTCTCTACTCCTGCGTCTTTTGCTCTTTGAATTACTGCGTCTATATCTTCGGCAAATCTATCAACGTAGATATGCGAGTGTGTGTCAATGATCTGCATTCTCTAAATATTTCAACTCACTTTCTGGAACAACCTCACCTTTACGGTAATAATAAATAACGCCAAACTCTCTACATTTTTGCAAACGCTCCAATTCTGGTTTATCTGCAAAGTAGGCTTCTATTTGATTCCACAATTCTCTCAACACATTGTCTATCTCTTCTCGTTGCCCTGCTAGTTCATCCAATGTACGAACTGTTATTCCTTGATATTGACGCTGCGAAACATAAGCATCCTTGAATTGAGAATAGGCAACATTGACACGAGCTATGGATGGATTATAGATAGGCACACCTCCTTCTAGTTGACGTGCTTGCTCGCCATCAATTATATTTTGTCCTATTTCCAACAGAGCGTCATTACTACTCAAATCTGGCACAGCATAATTATCTAAAGGCAGCTTATAAAGTTTTTTTACAGATGTCTTCAACTCATTGCGCATTACACACAGATTAAGCACCTGTATGAAGTGCGACACATAAAGTCTTGCATCTCGTATGAGCTTCTGAAACTTTTTGTTCGAATTAGCTTGAGTCTCCAAGCTTTTTTTGTAATAAATCTGAGCTGCCTCAAAGTTTCGCAATAAATTTTCTAAATGAAATAAATCTTGCGTAAAGACATCTCCCCTTAGATAGAAACGTCTTTTTTCGATAGCAGAACGCAAAGCCCTAATGCGTGCATTATCTGTATTTGGTAGTCGTCTGTATGGCATAGTCGTTTGTTGTATTGTATGTTAGTTAGAATTCTTCACTTTAGGTATTTCGTATCTTTAGCATTTTAGCTAAATCGTATAGTTCTTTTTTGTAGGCTTCGTCAACTTTTACGTCCTGCAAAGCCTCTATCGCTTTGTCATAATATTGCTGAACAACTGCTTCCACTCTCTCTTTCACACCGATTCTATTGTAAATCGCTGTCACAGCTTTTATTTTCTCCTCTTCGTCAAATTGTTCCTTATTGATCCAAGACAATAGATTATCTTTCTCAGCTTGATTTTGTAATGCACTTATCAGAAGATAAGTTTTCTTATTGCATAGGATATCCCCTCCTATTCTCTTACCAAAACTTGCGCTATCTCCATATACATCTAGCAAGTCATCCATCAGTTGAAAAGCCAACCCTATATCAATTCCGAACTTATATAGGTTATCAATATCGTCCTTTGATGCATCTGCCACAACAGCTCCCATTTGCAATGCTCCTCCTAAAAGGACGGCTGTTTTGAGACGAATCATTTCAATATATTCATCTAAGGTTACATCTTCACGGCTCTCAAACTCCATATCAAGCTGCTGACCACAGCAAATCTCAGTTGCTGTCTTTGAGAAAATATCCAAACACTCTGGTAAATACTTAGCGTCTATTTTGCAAAGTTCTTTATATGCCTCTATCAACATAGCATCACCAGAAAGAATAGCCAGATTATCATACCACTTGATATGCACAGTTGGCTTACCTCTTCTGATATCAGCTTTGTCCATCAAATCATCATGAAGAAGGGTAAAGTTGTGAAAAACTTCTACAGCCATAGCAGTTGGCATAGCTTTTTGCACATCATCTTTGTACAAATTGTATGACATAAGAGCCAATGCTGGTCGAACACGTTTACCTCCAAGAGCTAAAATATAAGAAATAGGCTCGAATAGAGATTTAGGGTTATGAGAATATGTGATATTCTCGATACTTGTATTTATTTGTCCCAACACCTCTTCGAAACTGAAAATAGTCCTCATTTCTAAATTTTTAGTATTAAATATAACAATATGAATTGTGTGAGTTTTAAAGCAACTTGAGAATATGATTAGGTTAAGTTGTTTCCACCCTACGTAGCAAAGTTAACACCTTATAAACTAAAATCAAACTTTTATCTCTACGAACTTTTATAATAATGAATATTTTTTACAACATTCGCATATAAAAAAAAGGATAGAAATTAATTCTATCCTTTCATCATATCTAATTGATTATTGTCCCATTAGTATTTAAATTCCAAATCTACGTCATGCAACTCATGCCAAGGTAAACCTTGTTCATTTAGCAGTTTCATAAAAGGATCTGGATTAAACTCTTCTACGTTATAAACACCTGGCTTTCTCCACTCTCCAGTCATAAACATGATAGCACCAATAGTTGCTGGCACACCTGTAGTGTAACTCACACCTTGCGCACCTGTTTCTTTGAATGCAGCTTCGTGAGAACAGTTATTATACACATAATACGTTTTCTCTTTTCCATCTTTAACTCCCTTGATACGGCAACCGATAGACGTTTGCCCTGTATAGTTTTCTCCAAGTTCTCCTGGATCTGGAAGAACAGCTTTCAGGAATTGAATTGGAACAATCTCTACACCATTATATATAATAGGGTCAATATTTGCCATACCAATATTTTGAATAACACGTAGATGTGTTAAATACTCTTGACCAAAAGTCATCCAAAAGCGTGCTCTTTTTAGAGTGGAGAAGTTTTTTACAAGAGATTCCAATTCTTCATGATAAATCAAATAAGATTCTTTT
>JASLEN010000455.1 GCA_030151105.1 Dysgonomonas sp. | reverse complement strand
CTAGAGCAACAGGTGCTTACCTGAGTGTAATTAGCAGACTAGACGCTAAGGACGCTGAAAAGGCTGCAAGAGCATTGATGAAAAATGCAGAACAAGCTGGTGCACAAGGCACTCGCGAAATGGCACTTAATACATTAATTGAAATTAATAAATCAGAAGTCAAACTCTCAGACTCTGATTTACAGACAAAAGCTAGAGCTGAGGCTGCTATAAAACAAGCTTTTCCAATCAATGTATCTAAACTTATAGAAGATGGGTTAAAAGATCCATCATCTAGATATAGAATGGCTGTTCTTCGTGCTGCATCTAAAAGGGTACGCCTTGAAGGCCTATATGCCCAAGTTTTGAAAGTTTATCCTAAAGCAAAACCAGCAGTACAAGCTGACATTGCAGGATGGATGGAAGAAGAAGCAAAATCTTGCCCTAAAAAACGTGAGAACCTACAAAATGCAACTGAAATACTTGCTGCATCACTAGCAAGCAACAATATTGAATTGCAAACCGCTGTAGCCAAAGCTCTTGTCCAAATACAAAATGTGAAAGCAATCCCAAGCCTTATCGCATTAGTAATGAGCAACGATGCTCAATCAATGGCTATTGGAAAAAATGCATTAGCAAACTTCAAAGGAGATATTACAACTCCGCTTGTACAAAGCATTAGTGCAGCTAATGATGATTCTAAAATTGTTATTCTTGAGTTATTAGCTCTTAGAAAATCATCGAAACATTTGGGCGAAATTATAGCATTAACCAATACAGGATCTGACAAGGTGAAAGCTGCGGCATTCAATACCTTAAAAGATGTTGTGGAGGCAAAGGACATTAATACAATGTACACCATGCTAGAAAGCTCAAGTGCAGAATATACACCAGCTCTTCAAAATGCTGTCATCGCTGCTCTTGGATTTATGCCAAAAGAGAAACAATTTGCTGAAATTTCAAAGAAATATTCAAGTACTTCGGACTCTAAAAAGTATCTATACTATACAGCTCTAGCAGCGACTCAAGATGCAAAAGCTTTGGATCTTATTATCGAAGGATTTAATAGTGGCAATAAGACTCAAAAAGATGCAGCTTTTGATGCGCTTACATCTTGGAATGACATCAATGCAGCAGAGCAATTGATGGCCATCTGCAAAGATGCAAATGGTGGCGCATATTTCGATCGTGCGATGGATGCTTATATCAAACTAGCATCTAATCAAAAGATAAACGGAGAAAATCGTTTGATTTATCTTCGAGAGGCAATGGCTGTTGCAAAAACGGACAAACAGAAAAATGCAATCTTACGTCAAGTGAGGAGTACAAATACATTCCAAGGACTTATTTTTGCAGGCAAATATCTTGATGACAAGGCTGTACAAGAATCAGCAGCACAAGCTGTGATGAATATTGCCTTGAACAACAAGAATTTTACAGGAGCAGAAGTTGAGGCATTACTTAATAAAGTGATTGATGTATTAAACAACCCTGATGCTGGCTATCAAAAAGAAGGTATCAAAAAACATCTACGTGAAGTTCCTATGAATAATGGATATGTATCTATTTTTAACGGCAAAGACCTTACTGGATGGAAAGGACTTGTAAAAAATCCTATCGCAAGAAGCAAAATGTCAGCAGCTATTTTAGCTAAAGAACAAGTAAAAGCTGATGAGCAAATGAATGCAAGTTGGTATGCTGAAGATGGAAATCTAATTTTCAGAGGAAAAGGTGATAACATTTGTACAGACAAACAATATGGAGACTTTGAGATGTATGTAGATTGGATGCTAGACCCAGCAGGTCCAGAGCCAGATGCAGGTATCTATTTGCGTGGTACTCCACAAGTTCAGATTTGGGATATTTCTCGCACAAATGTTGGTGCAGAAGTAGGTTCAGGTGGATTATACAACAATCAAACTCATGAAAGCAAACCTCTAAAAGTGGCTGACAATAAATTAGGTATGTGGAATACTTTCTATATCAAAATGATTGGAGATCGTGTTACAGTATATCTAAATGGAGAATTAGTAGTGGATAATGTTATTCTCGAAAACTATTGGGATCGCAAGCAGCCTATTTTCGCAATGGAACAGCTAGAACTGCAAGCACATGGATGCAAAGTTTATTACAGAGATATCTATGTAAAAGAATTGGAGCGTTCTGAACCATTCCAATTATCAGCCGAAGAAAAAAAAGAAGGTTTTGAAGTACTATTTGACGGTACAAACATGCACCACTGGCAAGGCAATACATCAGCATATGTACTAGAGGATGGTTGCATTTCACTAAAACCAGAGCAAAGATTTGGAGGTAATCTATATACTAAAGAACAATATGACAATTTTGTATATCGCTTCGAGTTCCAACTTACTCCAGGTGCTAACAATGGTGTAGGTATTCGTACTCCATTAACTGGAGATGCTGCCTATGTAGGTATGGAAGTTCAAATATTAGATCATGATAATCCGATTTATAAGACTATTACTCCACTGCAAGTGCATGGGTCTGTGTATGGTGTTATAGGGGCAAAACGTGCAACTCTGAAACCCGCTGGCGAGTGGAACTATGAAGAAATTGTAGCAAATGGCGACAATATCAAAGTGACACTAAATGGTGAGGTTATTCTTGAAGGTAATCTAAAAGAGGCTATGAAAAATGGAGCTGCTGATGGTAAGGACCACCCTGGCGTAACCAACAAATCAGGGTATATCGCATTCCTTGGACATGGAAATCCTATTAAATTTAAGAACATAAGAGTGAAAAGATTAAAGTAATAGAACATGTTTAAATATTTCAAGTCAAAAAAGTCATATCAACCATTGGATCATGAACTCAGAAAATATTTTGAGTACAATATCCTTTTTCTGGAAGAACTTTTTCCAAGTCCTTCATTAGATAAAAGAAAAATATTCACACCAACTGAAGTTGACTTTCCAATAAAATGGAATGGCTTGAAAGAAAATGCTATAGATGTTTTAAAAATTGTATCGGAAAATATGCAAATCAATTTTGATGATATTGAAATTGATTTTTACACTGAGGGTATCACCGAATTAAATACAGGCACATCTCCTATCTTTTTAGAAGATGATAAAGAGCATAATTTTTCAGCTGGATTATATTGGGATAAAAATGAAAATGAAGTATATGAGATTGCTATAAACGAAGCATGTCTGAAAAATCCAGAAACATTGATAAGTACAATAGCTCATGAACTCTCTCACATCAAATTGCTAGGAGAACAGAAACTAGAAGAGAATGATGAATACTTAACTGATCTAGCAAGTGTGTTTTTTGGATTTGGAGTTTTCTCTGCAAACGCCTCTTTTCAATTTTCTCAAGAAAACGATAGATGGGGATATAGTAGTACAGGATATTTAAAGGCCAATGAATGGGCATATTCTTTAGCACTACTTACTTTTTTAAGAGAAGAGGATAATCCCAATTGGAGCAATTACTTAAATCCGACTATAAAAAATGAGTTTCAGAGATGCTTAAAATACATGGTTGAAAATGAAACTGAAATCTTCAAATTTGATGATAACAATTAGAAAACACTTATAAAAAACAAAGGGAGTAAATCTATTGATTTACTCCCTTGTTATAAAAGGCCGCACTGGTGGAAATGCCGAAACTCCTATTGACAGGATTTGAGTGCTCCTATACCTTTGTAATCCACTGTGCAAAAGCAACCCTAAGGCGTGGCCCGCCATTGGCGTAGAAAGCTTGATCTCGGTTATCAGATGTAATTGATGAGTTTCCCGATCGACCAATACGACCTAAATCTTTTTCTTATATCAAATATACAAATTTCTATTGATGCTACCAAACTTAAAGACTAGTTTCTAGACTTTGGATCTACTACATACTTAGCACTTGAGCTGCAACTGCAACTAGAACAGGTAAATCCACGTTTTTCTTTCTTACCAAAAAAAGCTTTGTATATTTTAGATATTAAAAGTATAGCCACTGCTATACCTATAATGTACACTATAATTTCTTGCAACATATTATCTCGATACTAATAGTTAATCTGTATGTCAAAGATAACTATTAGTCATATAAAAAACGAACACTAAAGCTTAAAATAAATAAAGGCTTACAATTTTACTTGTAAGCCTCCATATATTATTATTCTCTCTAAATTAATTAGGATATCCTGGATTTTGTTGAGCTTTCAACACAGAATTAACATCCGTTTCAGATGAAGGAATTGGCATGATCATGCGAAATGAATC
>JASLEN010000413.1 GCA_030151105.1 Dysgonomonas sp. | reverse complement strand
AATTCCATTGAATATCATTCAACATCAATCCTGCATTTGCACCTGCAATAGTCTGTCTATAAACACTATGTGTATATCCCATCACGGTTTCTTGTGTGCGGCGATAGATTGATATTATCAGCTCGTTAAGCAATTGATTAGCTTGAATGAAACGTACATTTTGGAGTCCATCTCCTAAGCGACTATTATGAACAATTGTCACACGTTCCATTTTTCGCCAAAAATTGTACAATATCTCGATGAGCTCGATAAATAAGTCTTTGTCTTTGAAGAAATAAGCAAACTTATTATTAACCACAACAATTTCATCTACTGAACAAACTGTCAACAACTTAATAACTTCTATTAAAGAAAAGCTTAACTCATCATCTGTTTTGTATTCTTTGATGAAATAATCATAGATAATTTGATCTTCAGCCTTTATTTTCCTTACAAATGCCTCTATTATTCGTTGAAAAGCATAACTATTTAAAATTTTCTCTCGGTTGTCGCAATATTTAACGGTGAAGTTAATAATAGCACGATCTCTGCTTAATGTAAATTCCTGTAACATCTTTTATTTATAATATTATTTGTAATAAACTAATAACTCATTCAAAATATAGTATCTATAGAAAGGCTAATATCAATAACTGCGCAGTCAATACCCGTAAAAACATGGTCAAGGGATATACAGAAGCGTAGCCCACTGCTGGAGCATCGTTATTTGATATAGAGTTGGCATAGGCAAGGGCAGGAGGATCTGTCATACTACCAGCCATCAAACCTGTGAGTGTAAAATAATTAACCTTAAATACTTTTCGAGCTAGAATTGCGATAGTCAGAATTGGCAATAAGGTGATTATAATCCCATACCCAATCCAATTAACACCTCCACCATTGACAATAGTATCAATGAAATTTTCACCTGCACCTAGACCAACACATGCTAAGAAAAAACAAATTCCAATTTCTCGCAACATTAAGTTAGCACTCAATGTTGTATAAGTAACTAGTTTGTATCGTGTTCCTAAAATGCTCATCAAGATAGCTACAATAAGTGGACCTCCTGCTAAACCTAATTTGATAGGCTGTGGAATACCTGGAAAGGCAATAGGAATACTTCCTAAGAAAACCCCTAAGAATATTCCAATGAAAATAGGAATTAGATGAGGCTCATTCAACATCTTCAATTGATTCCCCAATGTGTTAGATACGTTGTGAATGGCGTTGGCATCGCCTACTATCATTAACCTATCACCTATTTGTAGTTGAAGATTAGGATAGGCAACTAGATCGAGACCAGCTCTATTGACACGAGTAATATTGACTCCAAAGTTATTTCGCAAGTTTAATTCCTTTATAGTCTTACCATTGATATGTGAGCGAGTAACTAATACACGCTTGGAGACAAGTTGTTTATCTAAAACCTCCCATTCCTCCACGGACATCTCGATACTACCTCCTACGAATGTACTGACTGTGTTGGCATCGTTTGGTGTAGTTACAACTAAGATTTTATCTCCTTCGCTCAATGTTGTTTTAGAAGAAACTATCTCAATTGTATTGCTATGCTTGTGCAATATTCTAGACACTATAAATTTACGTCCTTCGAGAGAGGGAGCTAATTCCTTGATTGTTTTGTCAAAAATTGCAGGATTATTCACCACTAGAGAAAGTAGTGCTACAGAAGACTGTTCTGATCCACCACCATCTAAAGCAGCAGTTTCTTTCTCCATATTTATTTTGAAGATAAAACGAACTAGCATAATGGAGGCAATAATCCCTACCACAGCCAATGGATATGCTACGGCATAAGCCATAGCGATGGTTGAGTCGGAAACTCCATGAATATCATAATAAGCTTCTTGCGCTGCACCCAACCCTGGAGTATTAGTAACGGCTCCAGACATTATTCCTACCATAGTAGGCATAGGAATATCTGTGATGAAGTGAATGACAATAGTAGTAATGGCTCCTATGAAAACAATTCCTGCAGCTAAGAGATTTAGCTGTAAACCTCCCTTTTTGAAAGAGGAAAGGAAACCTGGACCAACTTGCAATCCAACGGAATAGACAAAAAGAATCAGTCCAAACTCTTTCATGAAATGTAACACCTCTGGATGAATTTTAAGACCAAAATGTCCTGCTAAAATTCCCACAAAAAGTACAAAAGTGATTCCTAAAGAAATCCCTTTTACTTTTACTTTTCCTAGAACAATCCCAATTGCTATAACAGCAGCAAAAAGCATAATACTTTGAGCAACATTCTCGCCCCAAATCAAATTCTCAATCCAATTCATAATACTTGAGACTGAATTGATGAAAAGAAAAAGAGATCGATAAAATAGCCATCAAGCCAATGCTTGCAGCAAATTGGATTATCATTTTGCGGATAATCACCAATGTTTGTTCGCATGTTGTTTAAAAACTTTTTACAATTAATAAAATACTTCTTGTAAAAAGCTCTTCTCGAACTTCGCAATACTTGCAATTTTAATATATTTAGGATAAAGGGAGACACAGTTTCTCCTTAAGAATAGGAGTTGCATCTTTTTTTCGACTATATACTTTTTCGCGAAGCATTGTCAAATCCCAAAAAGGCAGGTATCCTGGCTTTCATCATTTCTATCATTCCTTCCCATTTGCTAGACAAACAGTGGTTGTTATATTTTAATAGAAACCTATACGATGATTACAGTTGCGCGACAGCTCACGAATTGAACGTGATTCCCTATTCTCCTCCATTTGCAAGATAGAGGCACCTTAGTGGTTTTGAAGAAATAAGATAAAGAACTTTTGTACTACAAAGATATCATAAATAATGAAAGTAAGCTTTTAATTTTCATCAAAATACTTTTAAGACTTTATATTCAGCCTTCTGTTAAAATTATACTACCTTTGCACTCAGATTTTGGTGTCACAATTCTCAGTTACAGAAGAGTGATTAAAAGGGAATCAGGTGTAAATCCTGAACAGACCCGCTGCTGTAAGCTCTATTAAGAATCTTCGAACAATACTCACAGCCACTGTTTGCTTCGCAAATGGGAAGGTAGTTTTGGAAGAGGGAGCAAGTCAGAAAACCTGCCAGAATTGTTATATAGTTTTTGAGCTTTCGTGGAAAAAAGCAAAAAATAATTG
This sequence comes from Dysgonomonas sp., assembly GCA_030151105.1. Lineage (GTDB taxonomy): Bacteria > Bacteroidota > Bacteroidia > Bacteroidales > Dysgonomonadaceae > Dysgonomonas. The sequence goes on along the minus strand of JASLEN010000413.1, from coordinate 2,342 downwards.
GTGCATACTCAAGCTATTCTCACTCACTTATTTTGGTATTCTTTTTCATATTAGTAAAAAAACTAATCAAGATTTTAATTTAAAGCATACAAAACAACGAAGGTCTCAGACCTATTTATTACCGATTCAAGTACAACTAGCACTGCTAGTTCTAATTTTGAAACACGTCATTAATTATTAACTTTTACTTAAAATAAAATTGTAATGAAAAAGATTTCATTGTTTCTACTATCTATTCTGTTCATCACATCTTGTTCTTCTGATAGTGATGATCAAAAAACAACAATCGTAGGATTCGAAAATGTGCCAGAAAGCGTATTGGCGGGACCTACATCGTATGGCGCCAATCTATATCCAGACTATAAAGGTGATAAACCTGCACTATACAAAGGATACTTGGATGCTGCATCTAATCTATTCTTTAATATCACTACTGATGGATTTGGAAGCGGAGGCGTAGCCATTTCTCAATGGACAAACTCTATAGATCAAGATTACACCAATCAATGTAGTGTTTATTCAAAAAACGCTGTAGAGAAAAAGGGAGGACACAATGGTTCTGCTACATTCGCAGTAGTATCAGTATCTTCTTTTGGAGAGTCAGGAGGATATATGTATTTCAAAGATGAAGAAGAGAATCAAATCCAACATGCGTATATCACCAACAGCACCTATGCTGTTCTTTCTATGCAGAATGGAGACGATTGGGCTAAAAAACACACTTACGAACGCAAAGACTGGTTTAAATTGACCTTCATAGGACACAATAGCAAAGGTGGAGAAACAGGAAGAGTAGAGTTCTATCTATCTGATTTCAGAACAGAGAATGCTAAAGGAATTGTAACAGAGTGGACTAAAGTTGATTTAGCATCTTTGGGTAATGTGAATAAAGTAACTTTTGAATTAGAAAGTTCTGACAATGGAGAGTATGGCATGAATACACCATCATACTTCTGCATGGACGACATCATGGTTGTTCACAACAATTAAATCTTAATCCGTTGTATATCTCGTTCTCAAACAAAATATACAACTGACTTATATTGCATTATGCAACTCTTCGATGATAGAAGAGTTGCATAATTATTCTAAATGTTATTCTACAAATAAATGAATCGTATATTCATCTTCCTATCACTCTGCTTAGTAGCAGGTGTACTTGACGCACAGAATAAATTAGATAGCATACAACCTTTGGGTGAAGTAGTTATCACTAGAAATCAAATAGCTAAAGAAATTGTGCCCGTACAATCTCTCTCGGGAGAAGAACTTCAGAAACTAAGTGCACATTCTGTAGCAGACGCTCTGCGCTATTTCTCAGGAGTTCAGATCAAAGATTACGGAGGAGTTGGAGGCTTCAAAACAGTAAACATCAGGAGTCTTGGTTCCGAACATGTGGGCGTATTCTATGATGGCATAGAGATAGGAAATGCACAAAATGGAGTTGTCGATTTAGGTCGATTTTCCTTAGACAATATGGAAATAATCTCCCTCTACAATGGACAGAAGAGCGTAATATTTCAAGCTGCTAAAGACTTTGCTTCAGCCAGTAGCATATACATGGTTGCCAAGAAACCAGAATTTAGAGCCCAAAAGGATTACAATATGAAAGCTACAATGAAAGCTGGTTCGTTTGCTTATGCAAATCCTAGTATATTGTGGGAGCAAAAACTATCTAAGAACGTAAGTAGCTCGTTCAATGCAGACTATACGTATTCGTCTGGAAAATATAAATTTAGAAGAAAGGTACAAAACTCATACGACACCACAATGACTCGCCACAATGGAGACATAGATGTATGGCGACTCGAACAGTCCTTGTTTGGAAATATAAAAGGTGGCGAATGGAAAACGAAAGCTTATTTCTATAATTCGGAGAGAGGTTTACCAGGTGCTGTAGTAAAACAATCATCAACCCTCTTTAGAAATAGTGGACGCCAATGGGATCGGAACTTCTTCCTTCAGGGCTCTATAAAGAAACGATTTTCTAAAACTTACTCATCTGAACTTCGAGGAAAATATGCCTACGATTATATGCGATATGAGTCTCTTCCAAGTCCTACAAATGATATCATTCAACCCATTAATAATAAATATAAACTGCATGAAGCTTATTTGTCGTCAGCTAATATGTTCAATATACTACCATTTTGGAGTGTAAACCTTGCTGCCGACTATCAATATAATAAATTGAATGCCAATCTCAACGAATTCTCCTATCCAACTCGGCATTCGGCATGGGCTGCTCTAGCCACATCACTCTACTTTGATAAGGTAAAAATCCAAGGAAGTCTTTTGGCAACTTATGCACACGAATCATTCAGACAAAGCAACTATATAGA
>JASLEN010000477.1 GCA_030151105.1 Dysgonomonas sp. | reverse complement strand
GTTTTGTTGCAAGTGATCGATCTGTAGATTGTTATTGGGTTTCTGATTTTCTCCTGTTTTTGATAGATTTTTCTCCTTTTGGATAAAATGTGTGCAATTTGTGTGGAAGGGATAGAGACTAGCTATCTGTTAACAATATCTAGATTTAAACTATTATATTACACTGTATTTTATTGAAAATATGGAATTTGGTTTGTTTTTGAGGGACGACTATTTATGTAATTGTGGGTTTACGTTTAGGCTGATACCTGATTAGAAAAGAAGATGTTTGGACTTCCAGACCCTTGCAAAACTCATCAACAAGATAACCGATTTCTGTAACTTTATCAAAACAGAACATAAGTTAGTTTTTTTTCGTTATATAATTAATAATTAGGAACTTAAATATACGTAGTTATTACCTTATTTCATTGAAAATCAATAGAAAATATTAATAGAACTTAGGTTTGTAATTACTTATGTTGCTATTGATTAATAATATTCATACAATAGATTAAACATAGTTGAGAAAACTTTAATTCCATAAGCATCAAAGGTAGAGTTCTGATGAAGTGTATTTAGAAAAAATATTTATCTACCATAACAAAAATTAAGAATTATATCGCTAAGTTTGATAGTTACAAATGCTTGAGATGTTGACATAAATACGAGTAAGGCATTCTCTTGCTTATATATAATAAAATAAAATGTATCAAGATAGAGAATCAATTTACAACAAATATGTTGATGACTTGTACGACTATGCTAGATCTTTAAACTTTTCGCACGACGCTACCTTGGATGCAATTCATGATGTATTTGTATATCTGTATATCAAGCAACCCAACATCGAAGACGGAAAGCTTCGATCTTATCTTTTCAGTAGTCTTAGACATCGATTGATTGATATTTATCGCTCAACCAAACGCATCGTTTTTGATCATGAGATAGACGTCTCTTCAGCACTCGATTTTGATTCACTAGAACTCATTATCTCGAAAGAAGAAGCGCAAAAAGCCAAAGACACAATAAATGAATTGCTTGACACACTAACTCCTAAACAAAGAGAGATTGTTTATCTCCGTTTTTTTCAAACTTTAGAGTATGAGGAAATAGCTGATATAATGAAAATCTCTGCCGAGTCAGCACGGAAATCTTTGTATAGATCAGTCAAGAAAATGCGCGAAAACTCATCAGATAATTTTGTCCTCCTACTGCTTTTAGCAACATCTTCAGTTTTACATTGCGTGAGTTGTTTCTGACTAATTTTAAAATAAATTACACTTTTTTTATTTTTTTGAAATAAAAGTGTCCACATAACTAAACTATATCCGCCTAAGGAATATGGAAGAGGAATACTATATATAACAAATATGGAAAAATACGTAAACTATAGCAAATTTAAAGCAAGTGATTTCTTACAAACAAGTAAGTTTATCGAATGGCTATTTTGCCCAAACCAAGAGCTCGAGAGCTACTGGATTGATGTGTTACAGCGATTTCCTGAATGTGAGACCGAAATGGAAAAAGCAAAAGTGGCTATAGCAACGCTTCAACGAAAAAAGTATTCCTTATCGCAAACTGACCGAGTGAAACTCTTTGACAAAATTGAAGAAGAACTGTACGACAAACGAGATAGAAAGAAGCGCATTAAATTATTTACTTATGCTGCATCTATTGTAGCGATTCTAGTTATGATATTCACCTTGTATATGCCAAGCAAGGATGCTAATAATACAGAATATGCTGTAGTAGGAACGCAAATGTCTTCAGAGAAAATCCGTCTAGTTACTTCTTCCAATAGCATTGATATTGAGGAAGGAGCTGATATATACATTTCTGATTCAGGTATAGCAACACTCAATAGTAAGGATAGTAAAGACAATATTACATTAGGAGAAGAAGAACTCAACAAAATTATTGTTCCCTATGGTAAGCATACGAATATCATATTAGCAGATGGCTCTAAGATTTGGATTAATTCAGGTACAGAGGTGCAGTTCCCGTCTAAATTTAATGGGAACGAAAGGCGTATTGCTGTCAAAGGCGAGATTTTTGCAGAGATTACACCCGATGCCACAAAACCATTTATTGTAACAAGCGATAAACTGACAACTAGAGTGCTAGGTACAGCATTTAATATGTCAGACTATTTAGATGATGAATTGGCTAGTGTCGTTTTAGTAAGAGGTGGGGTGCAAGTGGATGCGTCGCATCAAGATAGCAAAATTTTGAAACCTAGCCAGATGTATACATACGATGGACATAGCTCACATGTACAGGAAGTAGATGTGACAAAATATACTGCGTGGATAGATGGCTACTTTATGGCTGACGAAACTCCAGTGTCAGATGTACTGCGTATCGTGGGAAGGTATTACAATATAAACTTCGAATTTGATGACAGAGAAGCAGTTGAGTCTAGCACGTGTTCAGGCAAACTTATTCTATCTGAAGATATTAACGAGACAATGAATTCAATAGCATTACTTACTAAAACTGATTATCGAATAGACAACAATAAGATTTATATAAACCATTAAATATAGAAATACTATGATGAAACCTCTTATTTAAGAAAATACTTTGGCTCATTGCCAACCAGTATAGTTATATGATTTAGTACAAAACCTTATTTATCTACATACCTATGAAAAAAAGTAAACTAAAGATTTTGCATTATTTTAGGGATATTACACCCAAAGTAATTGCTACCATGTTTGTAATCTGTATATTATTTACGCCTCAGTTGATGGCTAATAATAGTGGAGAACAAGAGAAGAAAATTTCTTTAAGTTTGAAAGCAACTACTATCAAACAGCTGTTTTCAAATATCGAAGGACAAAGTGATTATGCCTTTATCATCAATGATAAAGCTAAAGGCGAGTTGAGTAAAAAGGTTACTGCGAACTTTAATAAAGAAGACATTAGTTCCATCTTGGATGTAGCATTCTCCAACACCAATTTGACATACTCAATATCGGGTAAGCAGATTATTATATCTAGCGAAAATAGACCATCGACGAGCCAACTTGTTACCAAAAGTAAGATAACAGTAACAGGTAAAGTCCTAGACGAAACAGGTGAAGGTTTGATAGGAGCTAGTGTAAAGGCAAAGAATGCTACAGCCACAGCGATTACGGATGTTGCTGGAAAATATTCGATACTGGTTGACAGTGACGAAACACTAATCTTTAGTAGTATTGGATACAAGCCTGCCGAGGTGAAAGTAAATGGCAATTCTACAATAGACATAGCGATGATTGAAGATATAGCCATGTTAGACGAACTAGTTGTGGTAGGATTTGCTACTCAGAAGAAAGAAAACCTAACAGGATCGGTAGGTATTGCCTCTGCCGAAGACTTGAAAGAACGCCCTGTGGCTCGTGTAACACAAGCGTTACAGGGACTGATCCCAGGATTAGATATTTCCTCTAAAGGAGGGAGCTTGGAAGATAGAGAAAGTATTAATATTAGAGGTCGTGGAACAGTTGGTATTATGTCCAATAGTGCACCGCTAGTACTAATAGATGGTATGGAAGGCAGTATCCATTCACTCAATCCACAGGATGTTGCTAGCATTTCCGTATTGAAAGACGCTGCTGCTTCCTCTATCTATGGTTCCAGAGCTCCATTTGGAGTCATATTGATTACCACAAAAAGTGGTGAAAAGGGAAAAACGAAGATAAACTACAACAATAGTTTCAGATACAGTAGTCCTACAAAGCGTCCCAACATGTTAGACTCTTATACATTTGCTCAGTATTTTAACGAGGCAAATGTAAATGGAGGAGGAGCACCACACTTCAATGATGAGTATTTGCAACGCATTAAAGATTTTCAAGATGGGAAAATAAAAGAGACGATCATTCCTAACCCTTCCAATCCTACTGTATGGGGAGATGGATACAGATATGGAAATGACAATGTGAACTGGTATGATGCAATGTACAAAAACTGGTCTTTTGCACAAGAACACAATCTGAGTGTAAGCGGGGGACAAGATAAAATAAACTATTATGCATCTATGGGCTATTTAGATCAAGATGGTTTGCTCAAAATAGCTGATGACAAATTTAAACGCTATAATATTACTGCCAAATTTAATGTAGATCTTACTAAATGGTTGAAATTTACATATAATACTCGATTCAGTCGCGAAGATTTTTCACGTCCATCGGCTCTCACGAGTACATTTTATGGAGATTTAGGTAGACAAGGTTGGCCAACATTACCACTTTATGATCCAAATGGCTACTATTTTTCGGCACCATCGCCAGCTCTTAACATGGCAGAGGGCGGAAAAGATGCGGCACAGAGTGATAATGTTTTCCAGCAAGGGACTATACGAATAGAGCCTATCAAGCAATGGGTGACTACAATAGATATTAATTATCATGCCTATAATCAGTCGAGAGGCTGGGAGTCATTTGCTACCTTCAACCACGACGTAAAAGGAAATCCATATCCGAGCCGAAAGAACTCTGAATTGAATAAGCAGTCAACCAAGACAAATTTCTTAAACTTCAATGTCTATACTGACTATACTGTCAACTTTACGTCAGGGCACAATCTGAAGGGAATGCTTGGTTTTCAGCTAGAAGACAAAAACAACAGATACTTAGATGTTACTAGAGCGGGTATCCTAGATAACAATCTGAATAATCTGGATCTAACTACAGGATTAGATGCAGATGGAAAACCAGTAGCCCCTTCTATCAATGGAAATACTTGGAGCTGGAGAACAGCCGGTTTCTTTGGTAGGCTCAATTATGATTACAAAGGTCGCTACTTGCTCGAAGCCAACCTAAGATACGACGGAACATCGAGAATGAGACGAGACAAGCGTTGGCAGCTATTGCCTTCATTCTCTGCAGGGTGGAACATCGCTAGAGAGGATTTCTGGAACGATGTTCAAGAGATAATGGGTACTTTCAAGTTAAGAGGCTCTTATGGTGTATTGGGCAATCAAAATTTTACAAGTTATTATCCAACCTATCAAACCATGAGTTTGGGAGCCGCTAGTGGTTCTTGGTTACAAAATGGAATTAAGCCCAATACGGCTGATATTCCAGGAAGAACAGTTGAAGACTGGAAATGGGAGAAGATAAAGACATGGAATCTTGGAATAGACTTTGGCTTTTTGAATAATAGACTAACTGGCTCGTTCGATTACTTTGTTCGTAAAAACATTGACATGATAGGTCCTGGAGAAACCAAACCTGCTATCATGGGACAAAAATCCCCAATGATGAACAATACGGACATGAAAGACTATGGTTTCGAATTGGTTGTTGCTTGGAGAGACTACATAGATCCTATAAAAGTCGGTTATGGAGTTAAATTACTTCTCTCTGATTCGCAATCAAAGGTGACAAGATTTCCTAATGCAGAAGGTGTTCATAGCAAAGAAAATGAGAATGCCAAAGATAGGCGTTTTATCGCAGGAACTAAGATTGGCGATATCTGGGGGTACGAAACCATCGGAATTGCTAAAACTCAAGCTGAGATGGATGCTCATCTAGCAACACTAGCTCATGGAGGACAAAATGCACTTGGAGCAAATTGGGGAGCTGGGGATATCATGTATAAAGACTTGAATGGAGATGGGAAAATAGATGCAGGTGCAGGTACAATATACAATCCTGGTGATATGAAAGTGATTGGAAACACAACTCCTCGCTATAATTTTGGGCTAGAGATTACAGCAGATTGGAATGGATTTGATCTCAGAGCATTTTTTCAAGGTGTGATGAAAAGAGATGTTTTTCAGGGTAGCGATTGGTTTTGGGGTGCAAACTATAGTATTTGGTACTCCACTGGGTTTAAAGAGCATCTTGACTATTTTAGAGATGATGCTAATCACAGACTAGGTCAGAATCTAAATGCATACTATCCTCGTCCAACATTTACCCAAAAGAATACTCAGACGCAATCGGGTTATTTGCAAAATGCAGCCTATATCAGGATGAAAAATATACAATTGGGATATACTCTACCTACAGCAGTATCGCAAAAGGTATATCTGAGTAATTTACGCTTTTTCTTTTCTGGCGAAAACCTATGGACAGGAACAAATATGGCTAAAATGTTCGATCCTGAAGTTGTTAGTGAAAACGGAGGTAGAGGATATCCACTTTCTAAAGTAATTTCTTTTGGTTTAAGTGCAACCTTTTAATAGAATAATACATTATGAAACATATAAATAGAATCAAATTTCCTATTGGAATTATCGTATTGCTAGGTGTGATATTACTATCGTGTAATGATTATCTAGATAAAGAACCAGAATCTCAAATCTCACCCGAAAAATATTTCTCGAATGAGTCGCATCTTCAAGCCTATATCAACAATCTCTATCCAGACTTTTTACCAAGTCATGCAGCGTGGAGTCTAGGTCTCTATACAGATAATGACACAGATCTTATGGTTGGTAAAACGGCGAACAACCGATATCTCACAAACCGTTATATGACGAGCGTAGAAGGAGGATGGAGTTTCGAAAATATCACTAAATGTAATTGGTTTTTCCATATGGTACTCCCAAAATTTGAAAAAGGAGATATTCAAGGAAACCAAGACAATGTGAAATACTATATTGGCGAAATGTATTTTCTTAGAGCTATAACCTACTATAACTCTTACCGAGAAACTGGCGATTTTCCGATAGTTACAAAATACTTGTCATCAGATAAACAAGAGCTTATAGAAGCTAGTAAAAGATCGCCACGAAATGAGGTCGCTCGCTTTATCCTATCAGATTTAGACAAGGCTCTAGAAATGATGGGTACTACAACTATTGAAAGAAAAAGAACCAGAATCAATCAAGATGTAGTGATTTTATTCAAATCTCGAGTAGCACTTCATGAAGCTACTTGGCTCAAATACTTTAAAGGAACAGCATTTGTCCCTAATGGAGAGGGCTGGCCTGGAAAAGAGAAGCCTTACAATGCAAGCTATAAGTATCCTCTAGGAAGTATAGAAGAGGAAATTGGATATTTTCTAGATATTGCAATGAATTCTTCTAAGGAGATAGCAGACAAAATGGTAAATCAACTGACAGTTAACACAGGTGTTGTTCAGCAAGCACTATCTACTCCAGAAAACCCTTACATGAATATGTTTGGAGATGTAGATCTTTCCAAATACCCAGAGGTCTTATTGTGGAGACAATACGACTATGGGCTGAAAGTGTCTCACAACGTGGTGGTGTCTACTCAATTGGGGGGGACTGGAGTCGGATTTACACGTGCAGCTGTTGACGGTTTTCTTATGAATAATGGACTACCCATTTATTCCTCTGGTTCGGGATATCATGGAGATGAGTATATTGCTGATGTGCGAAAAGACAGAGATACACGTTTGTCTCTATTTTTGAAAGAGCCGCAGCAGAAAAATGTGCTTATATTCAATGCCCTAGGTGATCATGCACAGCCAGTAGAGCCTTATCCTGCGATCACTGAAGCAGATTATGGAAAATCATATCCTACAGGATATTCTACACGTAAAGGTAATAACTATGACCAAGTGCATGCAGGAAACGGTACAGGATTTACAGCATCTGCTAGCTTTAGAGCTGCCGAAGCTCTACTCAACTATATGGAGGCTAGTTATGAGAAAAAAGGGGTAGTTGACGCTGATGCTGCTAAATATTGGCATGCATTGCGCCAGAGAGCAAAAGTAGATCCCAACTTTGAAAAAACAATAGCGGCTACTGATATGAGCCTAGAAGCGAAACTAGACTGGGCTGCCTATTCGGGAGGTCAAGTGATTGATGCTACACTCTACAATATACGAAGAGAACGTAAGTCCGAGTTTATTGCAGAGAGCCTAAGATTGGTAGACTTGTTTAGATGGAGATCGATGGATCAAATGATGACTACACCATACCACGTTGAAGGGTTTAAACTGTGGGGACCTATGAAAGATTGGTATACAAATTTAAGATATGGTATGGATGATGACAAATCAAATGTATCCGATCCTTCAAGAAGTAATTATCTTCGTCCATTTGAGATCACGAATAAATCATTGGCTAAAGATGGTCTGACATGGAAAATGGCTCACTATCTAAGACCTATTGGAAATGCGCACTTTAGACTAGCATCCGATGATGGTAACGAAAAGAATTCGACAATCTACCAGAATCCATATTGGTCACTTCAGCCCAATGTGGCAGCTCTAAAGTAATATTATAAACAAAATAATGGTAACTTTATATCTACAGCCGTAGAGTTACCATTATTTATAAAGTTGAACACTATGATTATACGTAAACTAATAGTATTATTCGTAGCCTTACTACTAGCTACAGGAGGCTATGCTAAACATTATCAACCAGAGTTTTCTACAGCAGGCTTCTACCAAATAGCAGATGCAGGCAGACATGTTTTTAGTATGAACCCTGCTTGGCGGATCCATGTTGGTGAGGCTATTGACGCTGAATCAACCACATTCGATGATAGTAAATGGAAGGTTACCTCTTTGCCCGATGGAATAGAGTTATTGCCTCTGGATGCTAGTGGATGTGTAAATTATCAAGGTGTAGTATGGTATAGAAAGCATTTTACACCACAAGAAGTGTTGAAGGGAAAAAAGCTTTTCTTACATTTTGAAGCTATTATGGGTAAAAGCCGAATCTACGTGAATGGAAAGCTCATCAAAGAAAATTTCACGGGATATTATCCTATTACAGTAGATATTACAGAGAGTATAGAATGGGGCAAAAGCAACACTATAGCCGTTTGGGCAGATAATAGCGACGATACTGATTATCCTCCGGGCAAATTTCAAGATGTACTAGATTTTACCTACTTCGGGGGAATATATCGAGACTGCTGGCTTATTGCACACGATAAGGTATATATTACAGAACCCACCTACGAGAACGAAGTTGCAGGTGGAGGGCTATTCGTTGCCTACGATAAAGTATCTAAGGCTTCAGCAGATATTCTATTGCAACTACATTTACGTAACGAGACCAAGGTGAATATGAAAGGTAAGGTCGAGTTTGACTTACAAACATTGGATGGAAAATCGATAGCTAAAAAGACTCAGAGTGTTTCCATCAATGCGAATGAGGCATCGCATTTCAATAATAAGATGACTATTGCTAACCCTAATCTATGGTCGCCGAACTCCCCTACACTATACAACATGGTGGTGAAGGTGAAAGATAACAAAGGGAGGGTCATAGATGGTTATCGTCAGAAGATTGGTATCCGTAGCTTCGAATTTAAAGGAATAGATGGCTTTTGGCTGAACGGCGAACCCTATCCCGAGGCTGTTATTGGAGGTAATAGACATCAAGATTATGCCATTGTAGGTAATGCTGTGGCAAATAGTGCTCACTGGCGCGACGCAAAAAAAATAAGAGAGGCAGGAATGACGGTAATACGCAATGCGCACTATCCGCAAGACCCCGCATTCATGGATGCTTGCGATGAATTGGGACTATTGCTTATCGAAAATATTCCAGGTTGGCAATATTGGAATCCCAAACCAATCTTTGAAGAACGTATTTATAGAGATATCAGGCAGATGGTTCGTCGCGATCGTAATAGACCAAGTGTGTGGATGTGGGAACCTGTGCTGAATGAAACTAGATATCCTGAGTCTTTTGCCAAAAAGGCAGAAGAGATAGTACACGAAGAATATCCTTATCCATATTGCCACACAGTGGCTGATTCGTATATCGAAGGAAGTAAATATTTCTCGGCGCTATACTCTCATCCTACTACAGGTGATACTTCCTATGCCTTAAAAGCGTCGGAAATAGATTTGAGCAAAGTGTATTTTACAAGAGAGTGGGGGGATAATGTTGACGATTGGTCGGCACAAAACTCATCTAGCCGCATCGCTCGTTCGTGGGGTGAACAGCATATGCTAGTGCAAGCGAAGCACTATGAAGGGCATATCGGATATTCTCAGACAAGTTACACTGCACTACGAAATACGAATAGACAACATATCGGAGGTGCATTGTGGCATTCATTCGACCATCAAAGAGGTTATCATCCCGACCCTTTCTATGGAGGTATAATGGACGCTTTTCGTCAGCCTAAATATTCGTACTATATGTTTCAAGCACAAAGCGATCCACGATTGATTCATCCTATTGCAAAAATGGGACCCATGGTATACATTGCGAATGAAATGACTCCTGGCTCATCTAAAGATGTTGTAATCTATTCTAATTGCGACGAAGTGAAGTTCGTATTCAATGAGGGAGAAAAAACATATACGCATGTGAGAAAGAACGATGGTAGTAATAAGCTACAATCGCCAACTATAATTATTGAAGATGTTTTTGACTTTATGAAAACAAAGTATCAACGGCGTAAGGATGGAACACGTTTAGAAACAGCAATGCTTGCTGAAGGCTACATAGATGGCAAGTTGGTAGCTACACACAAAGTAACAAATGCCAAGCGTCCTACAAAAATTAAGCTTTGGGTAGACGATGAAAATATGAAACTTCAAGCTGATGGATCTGATTTTGTAACAGTAATTGCTGCTATTGTTGATTCTGAGGGCAATATAAAGCGCTTGAACAATAATATTATAAAGTTTGAAATCGAAGGAGAGGGAGAGCTTATTGGTGATGCTTCAATATTTGCCAATCCTACTCCACTGCGTTGGGGAACAGCTCCGATATTGCTGAGAAGCACAACTAAAGCAGGTAAAATAAAGATAATTGCAAAAACATTGTTTGAGGGAAGTCGGACTCCATTGGAGGGTAGTATCGAATTGGAAACAGTTACCCCTACCATTCCTTTGCTATACGATGCTAGCGAGATAACACAAATAGGTGTGCAAGCAGTCAATTGTATAGATCGTAAGGAGACTAGGAAAATAGATCCAACAGCTGATACGAGACTAAAACAAGTCGAAAAACAGCAAGCAGACTTTGGTGAAGAGTCCAAGTCTGACATGTAATTTTAGGATTGAATAAAAGTTTGAAAAAGATGAGATGGTTGTCCTATTTAGCTAAAAATAGGTAGGTTTCTTTATGCCAAGGAAAATTTAACAAAAGATGGCATAGCTATCGTGAGCTTGCAATAAATAAATTATTTAATGAGAAAGCTAATCCCTGAATAAAGTGTACCTTTGTTTTACCAAGACTGAATAAATAAAGTCAACTTAAATAAGGAATAATAATTTACTGAGTCAACTTTATACAGGGATTGACAATTCAATAGTCAACCAAAATCAGGATAATACAAACTTCAAATTTCAGAGAAGTGATGTTCTGGATATTTGTAGGTGGTGTGCGTAGAATGCGAGGTGTGTGCAAATTGAGTGCAAGACAAAAAAGAAAGAGAGTTACAAACTAATGTAACTCTCTTTCTTCAATGTAGCGGGACCGGGGAATGATCCCGGGACCTCATGATTATGAATCGCAAATGACTAATATTCTGCTGATTAGATGTTGTTTCGTTTGGTTGCAAAATACTTGGAATCCAAGCTTTTATTGAGATTTTGATTTTTTTCTGTTTTGACAGATTTTCCTCCTTTTTGGAAAATCCCACTCAAATTGCCCCCCTTTGTCCAATTTAAAGTGAGCAGTCATTCCTAAGCAAAATGACCCCTTCTTCCCACGGAAAGTGACCCCTTGAAAAAAGGAAAAAGTATTGTTTGATTGTTTGGATATAATGTTCTTCTTTAAAGGTTTGTTAACAATTAAAGAGTGCTCATTATGGCCAATAAAACAATCACTATGCAAAAAATGCGTCAAGTTCTTAGGCTTCG
>JASLEN010000383.1 GCA_030151105.1 Dysgonomonas sp. | reverse complement strand
GTTCGGTATCACATAATATTGGTAACCCAGATCTCAAGTCAGAAAAATCGAACTACTACTATTTCTCTGTGGAGTATCGTCATCAATATGTGAACGCTAGTGTAGATATCTATCAGAACAATATAGATAATAAAATACAATCTGCTTATGTGCAAGTAACAGATGAAGAGGGTGTAACCTCTACAGAAATGCGTTATAGTAATGTAGATAAAGTACGCATAAGAGGTGTAGAGTATAGTGTTGACTATTTTCCTATACGTCAACTAACCCTACATGCTAGCTATGCCTATACTGATGCTAAAGACCTGAATACAAGATTACAACTTACAGGAAACACACGTCATGCCATTAGCTGTAATGTAACATTCAAAGAAAAATTATGTAAACGAGATTTTTCACTATCCGTAGCTGGACGATGGAGTTCATCGAAGGTAAATGATGCTGAAGATCTAACAAGTGATCCTATAACTGGTGCAACTATTCGAACCATTAGGAGCAATCCTCAGTCTGCATTCAGCATGTGGAAGGTAACAGCACTATATACTGCATGGAAAATGAAGCACCTACAGGTAGATATCTCTGGTGGAGTACAAAACGTATTCAACTACACAGATCCAGTTAAGTACACGACATATGATGCTGGGCGAAGAGCTTTTGGCTCTGTAACTTTCAAATTTTAACTATTCATATAATATTAATCTTTTTAAATTTTAGAAATGAAAACAAATTCTTTTTTTAAGTATGCACTAGCCCTAACAGCAATGTCGTTGGCTCTAGGTTTTTCATCATGTAGCGATGACAAAGATGAAGTTGATCCTGCGCCTGTTCCAGAAAAAGTGAAAACAATCCAGTTTGAAGCACAAAGCTACACTGAGTGGACTTACTTCTCTTTTGAAAAAGGTGAATTGATAAAAGTAGATCAAGAGAAATACAAAGAGGATGCAAACTGGGACTTAGGGTTTCTACGTTTCAACATCCGTACTAATGGTGGACTATCTGGAAATGGAAAAGGTGCTGTAGTTGCAACTTCTGCCAAAGCTTTTGATGCTGTAACAAGTATTCCAAAAGATGGTTTTATCCTAGACTCCGAAATTGATGTAATGAATGGAGGAATGCCTCCTACATACAGAAAAGCGACTGGTAACACTGCCTTCAAAGTAGGAGAAAACTTAGGTTGGGCATGGTATGATTTCAAGGCAGGAGTTTGGTCTGTAAACAACAATGTATTTGTGATTCGTACAGCAAGCGGCAAATATGCTAAAGTAATTATGAAAAGCTTTTTGAACGATGCTGATAAATCTGGTCACATTACATTCGATTACATTTATCCATTCAATTGATGATAAGCATCTAATATAGATTCTTTATTTAGTCCCGACAGTTTATCATTCTCTGTCGGGACTTATTCATACATAAATAGCATTATAAAGTTATGACAAACACAGCCAATTTCTTCAAGTATAAACAGTTATTTATCAAGATAGCAATAGTCCTATGTCTTTGCTTTATAACCTATTGGGCATATCTCACTCTACTTGCACCTACTCGTATTGCCCTTATCAATTTTCCATCCTATCAGGTCTCTAATATTATCTTGGCAAATGATAGCCGACTGATTGTAGCTGATGAGGTTACACCCGAAGAAGCATCATCGCTATCAGACTACGATGCCATTCTGCTTTTTGGACCAGGTTTGCGACTCAGCAAAGCACAGATTGAGAATATAAACAAGGCTGGAGAAAAAGGCAAGGCGGTATATACCTTTGTCTTTGCTCCCGATATTATCACTAATCACAATGTAGATAGTTTGCAAGCAAGCAACTTGAGCAACTACTATAATAATAGATGCAAAGAAAATTTTAGGAACATGCTATACTATGTACGTCAACAATTTGACAAAGGCAAGTTACTGATACAAGACGCTGAAAAAGCAGTAGAAGTTCCATCCAATATTTTTTATCACCTCGATGATAAGAAATACTTTCATACATCAGATGAGTTGACCACTCATCTGAAAGCAAATAATTTATTCCATGAAGATGCTCCACGTTTAGCACTTCTTTCAGGAATGACATCTCCCTTGGAGGGCAACAAAGGCTATATTGACAGCCTCATTAGCGAATTCACAACATTGGGCTACAATGTTTATCCTATATATTCTTCGGCCAAAAGACTTGAACTACTAAAAACAGTTGACCCAAATGCTGTTATCTACCTACCTATGGGGAGACTAGAAGGTGATAGAGCAGTCAATTGGTTGGCAGAAAAAAACATCCCCCTCTTTTGTCCTTATCCAATTATGCAATCGCATGACGAATGGATAAGTGATCCACGTGGACAAATAGGAGGTTTTCTGACAGCACGCATAGTCTTACCCGAAATTGATGGTGGAATATGTCCTCTGCCCCTTTCTACACAAAATCTACATAACGGAAAATATTATGTTTTTGATGTAGAACCAGACAGAGTGGAACACTTTGTAGGCAATGTAAATAACTATTTACAATTAAAACACAAAGCAAATAAAGACAAGAGATTGGCTATATGCTACTTCAAAGGAGCTGGACAAAGTTCGCTTGTTGCCACAGGCTTAGAGGTAGTGCCTTCACTCTATGCTTTCCTGCAAAAATTACAACAAGAGGGGTATAATGTTCAAAACTTGCCAGCTAGCTTAACTCAATTTACTAGTTTAATCAACAAACAAGGAGCCATTCTCAATCCACAGGCCAAAGGTGCTGCTACAGAATTTATGCAAGAAGGCAATCCACTATGGATAAAAGAATCAGACTATCAAACATGGGCTCAACAGACATTAGACCCTATAAAATATAAAGAAGTACTAAAGGAATATGGAGAGTTTCCAGGAGATTTCTTAGGTGGAGAAAAGGATGGAGAAACAGCTCTTGCAATGGCTTGTTTACAGTTTGGTAATATAGTCGTTTTTCCTCAGCCAAGTGCCGCTCTTACGGGAGATGAGTTTAAGATGGTACATGGAGCCAATATTGCTCCACCACACTCTTATATTGCTCCATACTTATGGGCACAAAAAGGATTCAAGGCTGATGCTTTTGTTCATTTTGGGACACACGGAAGTTTAGAGTTTACACCTGGTAAACAAACTGCTCTATCCAACAAGGATTGGGCAGACTGCCTAATGGGTGCAATGCCTCATTTCTACTATTATACTATTTCTAATGTGGGTGAAGGCATCATTGCTAAACGACGTTTACATGCTAGCTTAGTTTCGTATCTCACACCTCCCTTTATGGAAAGTAATGTGAGAAAACAGTATGATGCTCTTTTTGCTGATATCAACACCTATCTCAAAGCGAGCGAAAAAGCCAAAGACCAATTATCACTTCGTATAAAAAAAGAAGTTGTAGCTATGGGCATACACAAGGCATTGCAACTCGATGGTGATCTTTCTGTCCCCTATTCGACTAAAGATATTGAGTACATCGAAAACTTTGCAGAGGAAGTATCAAACGAGAAAATGACTGGTAAACTCTATACACTTGGTGAAGCATACAGCAAACAAGATATAATTTCTACCACCGTAGCCATCTGTGCTGACCCATTGGCATATAGCCTAGCAAAGCTAGATTTGCTACAAGACAAAATAACGAATAAACAATATGAGAGCAATACTTATATCACCAAACATTACCTCAACCCACAGAAAGAAAAAATAAAGAAAACTCTCTCTAAAGGAACTTTAGGCGCCAATCCGATAAGTGACTTTGCAAATATTAATGCCGCTGAAATAGAAAAAGCCCATCAAATAGACAGAGCGTTGCATGGCAAACAAATGTCTATGGAAAGTATGATGGCAATGGCAGCACAAATGTCTGAAAAAGAAAATAAAGGAGAAGAGTTAAAGCGCCCTGCCAATATGCCCACAACAGGAGAAATGCCTGATTTTGTGAAAAAGATGATAGCCAAGAAGAAAGAGAATAATCAAATGATGGGAGGCACCACTGAGGTTGAGAAAGTAAACATAAAAGAAGAAGATAGAGCGTTCGCTGAGGCTGTTATAGAAATAGAGAATGTAACCAACAATATATTGCGCTATAAAATGTTGCTTGAAGAATCACCTACACTAGAGTTCCAATCTCTACTGAATGGATTGCAAGGAGGATACTTAGCACCATCACCTGGAGGAGATGCTGTAAGAAATCCAAACACATTACCTACTGGGCGTAACTTGTATTCTATAAACGCAGAGGCTACTCCGTCGCTACATGCTTGGGATAATGGCAAGATGCTTGTAAATGAAACACTGCAACACTACAAAGAAAAGTACAACTCATATCCTCGCAAAGTAAGTTATACCCTATGGGCTGGAGAATTTATAGAAAGTGAAGGAGCTACTATTGCACAAATACTATATATGCTAGGGGTAGAGCCTGTGCGTGATGGTATGAATCGTGTCACAGATTTGCGTTTAATTCCAACACAAGAACTGGGACGTCCACGAATAGATGTAGTGGTACAAACATCTGGACAACTGAGAGACTTGGCAGCCTCTCGTCTATTGATGATTACCAAAGCCGTGAAGATGGCTGCAGAGGCTGAAGATGATATATCGGATAACTTTGTAAAAACAGGAACTATCGAATCTGAGAAAAGCTTAGTTGAAAAAGGAATATCGCCACGAGATGCACGTGATCTATCAACCATGAGAATCTTTGGAGGGTTAAATGGACAATATGGAACAGGCATAATGGAACTTGTAGAAAAAGGGGATGCTTGGGAAGATGATAGAACAATAGCTGATACCTATATCAACAACATGGGAGCAATCTATGGTGATGATAA
>JASLEN010000476.1 GCA_030151105.1 Dysgonomonas sp. | reverse complement strand
ATTTTGTTGCAGATACATTTTATTAGCGAATTGTATATGAAGAGAGAAGATGCAATCAAATCGATGGCTTACGTTTCTCTCGGACAAATATATGTGGCTCTGCCATTTGTTTTGACTAACGTGCTTGTATTTTCATTCTCTGACACCTATACATGGCTTTATTTGCTTGCTGTGCTAGTTATTATCTGGGTGAATGATTCATTTGCTTATCTTACAGGGATAACTTTTGGTAAACATAGAATGTTTGAGCGTATTTCACCCAAAAAATCATGGGAAGGATTTGTGGGAGGTGCATTTTTTGCAATACTCTCATCGTATGCTTTTTACCATTTCACAGAGCAGCACTCACCGTTTATATGGATAGGCTTCGCAGCAGTAGTCGTAATCTTTGGAACATTAGGAGATTTGATAGAATCATTGATGAAGCGAACGCTTGCAGTCAAAGATTCTGGAAATCTAATTCCTGGACACGGAGGGATACTAGATAGATTCGATAGCACCATCTTCGCAATACCTGCCGTCGTGGTTTATTTGAGTATTGTATTGGGAGTATAATCTTGATATTGAGCAAGTATAAGAATGAGAAAGGGCTTGAGTAAATCTACTCAAGCCCTTTTCTATGTTGTTTCTTTTAAGTTTAGAATTTATACCCAACATGTATGTCTAAACTGTTGTTTCGTGCAGAGAATCCACTTACATCCCAAATGTCTAGCAGCCCTAAATCATAGGTTATACCTAATGCAAGCTTGCCTAGTTCCACGCCAGCACCCGTTCCTAGTCCGAAGTCAAACTTTTTGAGCAATCCATCTTGGAATACGTCGACCTTTTCGCTGCCATAGCTCGAAAGGCTTAGTTTAGCTTTCCCTCCTACACCATAAGCAAAGTATGTTCCACCTCTAAACACAATTTTTGTTGTTTGTCCAATAGGTAGTTTGTATCCAAAGTGGAGAGGTAGCTGAATATACATTGGATTCAGAGTCACCTTTGCATATCCTGTGTTCGTCGAGTTGAATGCAAATCCAGAAGTTTTTGCTCCTTTGGTGTTGTACTCTAATCCTGTAAGTAAGAATAGTCGTTCCGTAAATCCAACATCAAGAGTAACTCCTACATTCACTCCTACCTTAGCATCTGCATCGTCCAAATCATCCCAGAAGTTTGTAATATTCATACCTCCTTTAACACCTAACGTTACTTTAGGCTCTTGCGCATAGGCACTAGTAACCACAATGAGAAGAAGGGCAAATGTACATGCGGCTTTCCAATATGTTTTCATAATTTATATTGTTAGTTAGTAATCTAATAGTTCAAGTTCTACATTTTAAACCTTTGAAGTTACTACAAAAAACGATATGCAACACTAACATGTGCTGTGTTATTTTTGATAGATGCATCTCCTTTATAAGCGTTGAGGAAGCCTAAGTCATATCCAAAATTGAGGCTAAGATCTCTGAACGCAAACCCAGTACCCAGTCCAATGCCTACGTCCCATCGTTTTAGCATTCCATGCTTTCCAAATGCATTATATTTGTTTTTGGTGTAATTATTTCCTCTAGTAATTTCTTCTGTGATTTTTCCTCCCACACCATATGAAACAAATGGACCTGCATGAAAAAGGACTACCATATCGGTTGCTGCCCGTAGTCTATATCCAGCATGGATTGGGATTTGAAGATATACAGGATTGTAAGAGACCTTGTCTCTTGCATATTCTGTGGGATTTCTATCTTTTACTTTAGTGCCCTTTGAGGCTACTTCTAAGCCAGACATAAGGTAGAATGTTCGGCTCACTCTGTAAGTCGCTGTAAGCCCCGCATTATATCCTACTTTTATATCATTGTTCTCTATATCATTTGTGTAATCGGAGAGATTGATTCCAGCTTTTACGCTAAAACGCAAAGGATTTTGTGCACAGAGCGTGGTAGTGCACATCACGAATATGACAAAAATTATAATCTTAATATCTGTTTTCATAGCATTGTGTTTAAGAGTTAGAGAATGTGTTACTCTTTTGAAGATAAGAAATTTAATCCATATAATCGTTAAGATATATAGAGAAATTAACACTATGAAAATAGAAATTGAGCTGAACGATCTCCTTATTGTAGAAAAATGACTTAGTATATAATTGTCCCAGCTGTAGTTCCAATATGCTCAGCTTTGGTAATGATAACTTTGTTTACACCAGCATCTAGGGACTCAAAAGCATTCTCTAGTTTAGGAATCATACCACCTTGCACAATGCCTTCTTTCACCAACTTTTGAAAGTCTTTCTTGTTGATTTTTTCAATAACGCTGTCATCATCATTTTCATCCATCAGCACACCATTTTTCTCAAAACAATATACCAATTCTACCGAAAAAGATTGTGCTAATGCTTTAGCAGTTTCGCCTGCAATTGTATCTGCATTCGTATTTAGCATGTTGCCCATGCCGTCATGCGTCAAAGGAGCCAATACAGGAACTATCTCGTGTTTGATGAGTGTATATAGCACTTCTGAGTTTACAGCCTTCACATCGCCTACAAATCCATAATCAATATCTTTGACAGGGCGTTTGTCTGAGAGCATGATATTCATATCTACGCCCGTCAATCCTACTGCATCTACTCCAATAGCTTGAAGCTTGGCTACAATGTTTTTGTTTACCAATCCTCCATAAACCATAGTCACCACCTTGAGTGTCTCAGCATCAGTTATGCGTCGTCCATTCACCATTTTGCTTTCTATGCCAAGTTGTTCTGCCATTTTTGTCGCAGATCGTCCACCTCCATGTACAAGTAGTTTGAATCCTTCTATTTTTGAGAACCGATCGAGAAGTTGCTTCAATGAATTGTCGTCTTCTACTATCTTTCCCCCTACTTTTACAATTGTCAGTTTGTCCATGTTCATAGAAATCTAATGTTTAAAAATGATGAATAAGTAATATGTTTATCGGCGCAAGATACAATATTTCTACAATTTTCTCCAAAAGCTTTGTATCTATCTTTACCGAATAGAGTCGCATTCGGATTGTTGAGACATGAAAAAAGAGCCTGTTTCGGATGAAACAAGCTCTTTAATTTTTTCGGAACGGAAAATTATCTTCTGATTCCTAGTTCTTTGATGATAGCACGATATCTTTCGATATCTTTTTTGATAAGGTAGTCAAGAAGACTACGACGTTTACCAACCAAACGTTTCAAAGATCTTTCTGTGTTATA
>JASLEN010000350.1 GCA_030151105.1 Dysgonomonas sp. | reverse complement strand
CGCTTATTCGCACGTTTAAACTTACGCTTAGGAACACTTATCAACACTTGTGCAAATTGTTTATCTACCTCTGTTTCCTCCTCTACAAAATAGACAATTCGCAAGGGATAGGATATATAAGACTTTCCTTGTGCAAATAATCTATCAATAGATTTTTGATAACAAAGCTTCTCTTCTTTAGAGAATGTATATCGCATAGGAGGATTATTTTCTGTCATTATGTTAAACTTAATAGCGCAAAGGTAAGTGAAATTATAGCATTTCTAGCAATTGTAGCATCGCAGCATTGGATGCACCCATTATATTTGCCTCTCTATATTTTCCAAACTGATGACGTTTTGCAATCACCTCATCACCCACACGAGTGGCTATCCAAACCGTACCCACTGGTTTATCCTCTGTACCACCAGTAGGACCTGCAATACCTGATACAGCAATTGCACAATCTACTCCTAATAAATTTTGCAAGCCTTGTGCCATTTGCAGAACAACTTCTTCACTTACTGCTCCAGACTCATCCAGAGTCTGTTGTTCAACTCCTAAGACTTTCACTTTAGACTCATAAGAGTATGACACAATCGTTCCTTCAAAATAGGCAGAAGAGCCTGCAATAGCTGTCAGCAGACGAGAGATATTCCCTCCTGTACAGCTTTCGGCAGTACCAATAGTGAAACCTTTCTCTATAAGTTTATTTGCTAAAAGCTTCTCTATCGCCACATCTTCCTCGGCAATAATAGAACCAACTAGCAAAGATTTCAGCTTCTCGAATTGTATATTAAACTCATCTCTGCACTCTTCGCCTAGCACAAACAAACGCAGCTTTACTAATCGTGGTGAAGGAAGATACGCAAGTCCAAAGCCTTCTGGCAAGTTATTCTCAAAGTCTTCGATATGTAATGCCAATGCCGATTCTCCATAACCAACCACCTGCAACACCCCATAGACGTATGCCTCTGTTTTGAATTGCTTTTGCAAACGAGGAATAATCTCATTCTCCATATTGTATCGCATCTCATAGGGCACACCTGGAAGTGAGACTAGAACTTTTCCATCACGCTCGAACCATGTTACGGGAGCAGTCCCTACCCTATTCTGAATCACTGTACAATCCTTGGGAACATAAGCCTGATTGCGAGTTAGTTCATTGAGTACAAAAGCATTCTTTGTTATGCTTTCTATATTCTCTAACACAGCATCATCAAAAACCATTTCTGTACCAAAATACTCACAAAGAGTTTTTTTCGTGATATCATCTTTCGTTGGTCCCAATCCACCCGTCATCAATATAACATCCACTCGACGAAACACCTCATCAATCGTGTCTTTTATCTGTTGAGCATCATCGCCCACTGTCTCCATTTCCGTGACAGAGAAACCCGACCTTGTCAACTGGGATGACATCCAAGCTGAATTTGTATCTACTATTTGTCCAATTAATATTTCGTCACCGATGGTAATTATTGCTGTGTTCATTTGTTTTATCTTAAATAATCGTCATAAAATCTATCCCAAAGGAAAATTCTATCTCGTCCTTCTCTTTTTGTATAATATCGTCTTACATGATCTATTTCTAAATCTAGCTTGACACCATCATTATTTTCATATTCAAAACGGTCAAAAACATTGATCCTATATTTCTCTTTCAAAGTCTTTGTGCCCATCTCCATCATAGAATAAAACATATCCATAAAAAGATGTGCATTTTGATGGTTTATATCGCGCAGCTGAAAAACAGTTATAAACTTCTTTTCGTACTCTATTTTATTCCCATTGCTATCCTCATACACAATATCATCAAAGACATTCTTAGACAAGGATGCTTTAAATCCGTGATTGTTAGAATATTTTAGATTATCGAAAATATCAACTTCAAATTCTTCTTTCTCATTATTCTTACCTCTGAAATAGCGAATCAGGTCACCAAACATATTGTCAACATCTGGAGCACCCATTCTGTCTAAAAACTTCTTTGTGTATTTGAGTTTATTTCTCGAATTATCCTCATATACCCAATCATCAAAAATATTTTTAGTGAATGTAGCTTTGTAGCTATTATCACGACTATTGTATTTGAGCACACCAAACATATCTCGCTCGTAGCGATGTACTCGTCCATGTCTATTTTGGCTTTGCACGCACAAAGTAATAGTGAAAAGCAGAACTAGAAATAATATTTTCTTTTTCATGGCAATTGTGTTTTTATCCTTTCTTACTATAACGTAACAACTAGAGAAAACATTACACCAAAAATCACTCTTTTTCCAATGCTTCCATTCTCTGCAACAAAGTTGGATGCGAATAATGGAAGAAAACAAATAATGGATCGGGATTGAGATTGCTTAACGACTTTACAGATAGTTTTTTCAAGCCACTCATCAAAGCGCTTGCCAAACCAAACTGAGCAGCAAAAGCATCTGCCTCATATTCATTCTTTCTACTCAGCATACTCGAAAGCACACCTAAGAGCATAGAAATAGGAGTAAACAGAATAGAAAAAGCAATAGCACCCAAATGAAAAGAAGCCTTCTGTGCTCCTAGTCCTATTGCCAGATCAACATTATTGAGGAAAAGAGAAAGCAAGAAAAGCATTACCCCAGTTGTTAGGATGGAAATAATAACGCTTTGTAGTGTATGTTTTTTCTTATAGTGCCCTATCTCGTGAGCCAAAACTGCTACGATTTCTTCTTTATCCAAATCAGCAATCAAAGTGTCATATAACACAATTCGTTTTTTTGATCCCAAACCTGTAAAATACGCATTAGCTTTGGACGAACGCTTAGACGCATCCATCACATAGATGTTGTTGATCCCAAAACCTGCCTTTTGCCCAAATTCTTCTATGGCATTTCGCAAATCACCCTCCCCCAATGGAGTCTGTTTATTAAAAAGTGGCACTATCAGATTGGAATAGAATAGCAACATAAATAGGGAAAAAGCAGTTACCACTCCCCATGCATACAACCATGCCAACTCCCCTACCGAATTATAAAGCCACATTACAAGATAGAGAATTCCTCCACCAAGAACGATGGTCATCAATAGAGATTTCAATTGATCGAGCCAAAACGTTTTGCGAGTAGATTTATTAAATCCAAAGCGTTCTTCAATTACAAATGTTGCATAATAATCGAAGGGTAAAGAGATGATTCCACTCCCTACTATTATTACTCCAAAGAAGGCTAATCCCAACCAAGTTTCGTTAGAAATATATTCCCTCAACAATAAATCTAACCAACCAAAGCCACCTAAGAGCAAAACAACAAGCATTATTGCAAAGGAGAAAAAGCCAGAATATAGCCCAAACTTGCTATTTATTTTTTGATACTCTTGCTGTTTAGCGTATTCCTCCTCATTGTATATTCCCTCCAGTTTTTGAGGAATAAGAGGGCTCATTCGTTTTCTATTGCGCGCCGAAAGATATTGTGACCATGCAAATTCGAGAACGAAAATTAATAGAATAGCAATCAAGTATATATTAAAGTGTTGCATTTCTTTTTACATTTCTACCCTTGCATAAGGTGTAGCATCCATTGAGGCAAATTCACCATCCAAGTATTTATAATATCCAGCCATTGCCACCATCGCAGCATTGTCAGTTGTGTATCCAAACTTAGGGATATAGATTTTCCATCCATATTTTTCAGCATGCTCTTCGAAGGCTGCTCTTAATCCTGAATTTGCAGACACTCCACCAGCCACTGCCACTTCTTTTATTTTTAACTCCTTGGCTACTTTTCGTAATTCCTCCATCAATACTTCGATGATTGTCTTTTGGAGAGATGCGCACAAGTCCTCTTTGTTTTCTTCTACAAAGTTTGGATTCTTTTTCAACTCATCTCTTAATAAATATAAGAAAGAAGTTTTTAATCCACTAAAGCTATAATCATAGCCAGGTATTCTTGGTTTATTGAACTTAAATCTATCAGGATTTCCCAACTTAGCCAATCTATCTACAATAGGACCTCCTGGATATCCCAAGCCCATCACTTTGGCACATTTGTCAAAAGCCTCACCTGCAGCATCATCTATGGTTTGACCTACAATCTCCATGTCGTTATAGTCTTTCACAACGATAATCTGAGAGTTCCCACCTGAAACGAGCAAACACAAAAAAGGATACTTAGGCGCTGTATCTTGATCTTTCTCTTCTTTGATAAAGTGAGCTAAAATATGTGCGTGAAGGTGGTTCACATCTACCATCGGAATATCTAATGCCGAAGCAAAACCTTTAGTAAAAGATGTTCCAACCAGAAGTGAGCCCATCAAACCAGGACCTCTAGTAAATGCTATCGCTGTCAAGTCGCTAGGTTTCACTCCTGCTTTTTTCAATGCTGCATCCACCACTGGTATTATATTTTGTTGATGCGCACGAGAAGCCAATTCGGGCACTACACCACCATAAGCCTCATGTACTTTTTGTCCAGCCACCTCGTTTGATAGCAGAACCCCATCTTGAATGACGGCAGCTGCTGTATCGTCACATGACGATTCTATTCCTAATATTGTAATCATATATTTAATATCTTTTTCTTGAGAAGACACAAAATTAATCATTCTGAAGTGCCTATGCAATGAAGTTGAGTGAAATTAATAAAACACAAAAGGAGACACATTGTTGCATCTCCTTTTATATTTTACTATTTCTTGTTTGAGGCGTTAGCCTGTGACTCTTATTTTCTGTCCTCAATCATTTTCAACAGCATCTCTGGCTCATCTGTAGTGATAAAGTCGATATCTAAATCTAAGAAACGCTTCATCCAGTCTTCAGTATTTACAGTCCAAGCATTCATGGTCAGTCCTAGCATCAAGCATCTCTCATGAAGTTTTTCAACCTTATCAAACAATGAATAATGGTAATCAATGCCACTCACACCATCTAACTTTTGCAAATCGAGATCAACAGAGTGCTCCAAAAATGCAGTGTGAGCAGTAGCATCCATTTCTCTTATCACCTTCATTCCTCTATAGTCAAAAGTAATGTAGTCAACCCATGCTTGAGCATTCATGCGATGCACAGTTTGCACACAAGAGTCTGCCAGAGCCAAAACATTTTCGTTCCATTTATTAGACTTTAATTCCAATACTAGACGAGTTTTATTTTGAGTTTTTATCAACTTAATATATTCTTCTAAAGTAGGAACTACCTCATCATTTTTCAATTTTATCGTTTGAAGGTCAGCAAGTGTAGTTTTTTCAATGATGCGCCCCTCCAAGTCATTATCGTGATTGATTGCAATCTTTTTGTCTTTGGTCAACCATACGTCAAACTCCGAACCTTGACAACCCAAATCCATAGCATGCTGTAAAGCACCTAGTGTATTTTGAGTTACACCTGTATGCTTCCAAGCTCCACGATGTGCTATTACTTTATTCTTAATGAACTCATCTTTTACAATTTCAAAAGTTTTTTGTTCACCTCCCTGCTCCACAGTTATAACATAACTCATTGGCGAAGTAGAAGTAACTACTTTATTTTTCTTTAGTGTCAATTCTCCTGTCTTACCTATTTCGAACAAGCCTGAGTCATCTTTCACAATAGATATAGAAGCATCTTTTGGAGTAACAAAACGTCCAATCTTAGCTCCTTTCATATCCATAGGAACAGTATAGTTATCTAGCACCAAAAGCGCTTTCGAATTTTGAGCACTAAGCATAGCGCCAACGCTGACCAGTACATAGAATATACATAAACGAATAAAATTCATGATTTAAATTTATTTTTTTGATTATAATATTTTTTGTGGCTGCTAAAATAGACAAATTGATTGTATCTGCCGAAGAAAAGAAAGCAATTTTCCATCAATTAACACCCTTTATATATCTTATTGCTTCATAATGATCAGGATTATAATATAAAAACTAAAGACAATAGCCTAAAAGTATCTTCTAGATATTAAATAGATAATTAATTTACACAATTTCATTCTTTTTGTTTGCATAATTAGAAAAATAAAATACCTTTGTCAAAAGCAAGGATAAAATACAAAAACCTTGTTGCTAAAAGAAGAAAAAAATGATTGCAAAAAGTATTATTATTAGCCTCCTCATTCTACTCTGGAATTTTTCAGTGTGAGCATTGCTATGTAAACTTTTGCAAGAAGATATATACTCGAGCCTTTCTCACCAAAATAGATGTGAGAAAGGCTTTTTTAATTTTAAAAACATAAATTTGTAGAACATCAACAACTTAACGACTATGGACAAGTTATTTATTTTTGACACCACATTGAGGGATGGAGAGCAAGTACCAGGCTGCCAATTGAACACTATCGAAAAAATAGAAGTAGCAAAGGCACTCGAGTCACTCGGTGTAGATGTTATAGAGGCGGGCTTTCCTGTCTCTAGTCCTGGCGACTTCAATTCGGTTGTTGAAATCTCCAAAGCTGTCACCTGGCCTACGATCTGTGCACTTACTAGAGCTGTAGAAAAAGACATAGACGTGGCTGCAGAAGCTCTTCAATACGCTAAGAAAAAACGTATTCATACAGGAATTGGAACTTCTGAATTTCATATTCGTCACAAGTTCAATTCAACTCAAGACGAAATTATAGAACGTGCCAAAGCTGCCGTTAAATATGCACAGCGCTATGTAGAGGATGTAGAGTTTTATGCAGAAGATGCTGGACGTACAGACAATGAGTATCTAGCTCGTGTAGTGCAAGCCGTTATTGATGCAGGTGCTACAGTAGTTAATATTCCTGACACAAATGGATATTGCTTGCCAACTGAATACGGAGCAAAAATAAAATACTTGATGGAGAATGTGAACATGAAGAACGCAATTCTTTCTACACACTGCCACCAAGACTTGGGAATGGCAACTGCAAACTCTATGATGGGAGTTATTAATCGT
>JASLEN010000309.1 GCA_030151105.1 Dysgonomonas sp. | reverse complement strand
TCTCCAAAAAACTTCCAAAGCAAATGCATATAATAAGCCCTCAAGAAGTGGCCCTCTGCTTTATACTTTTTCAAATTCTCCTCTTTCACATTCACCGCATTTTCGCACGCTAAAAGCAAGTTATTGCATCGTGCTAATCCTGAGTAGTAAATAGTCCACAGTCCATTCACTGTTTCCGTAGATGAAGATTTGAATTGAGACAACTTGTAAAGTGGAGCTTGGTCTCCTGCATCTCCTCCTCCTTTGAATAGGTCATCAGAACGAAGGTCTGACATTAGAAGAACTGCATTATAGTTGTTTGCAGCATAGCTATCGAATAATAAGATTTGATACGCAGCTGCCAGATTGGATAGTATTGCCTCTTCAGTGGCAGGCTGTCCAGATTCTTGACTTTCTGTTGCAGAGTTTGTCAAAAAATCATCCCCACAGGATGTAAAGAATAAACATCCTAATAGAAAGCTCAGTGTGGTTTTAATTATATTGTATTTCATAATTTTCATAGATTTAAAGTTAGAATGTGATATTTGCACCCACCGAAATAGTTCGAGACTGAGGATAAATACCTTTATCAACACCTATATTAGTATAAGATCCAGCAGCTACCTCAGGATCAAAGCCATCATATCCCGTGAAAGTAAATAGATTTTCAGCTGAAACATACACTCTGAAATTTTGAATTGAAGCCTTTTGAACTATAGCTCGTGGTAGAGTATAACCCAACTGTGCAGTCTTCAATCGTAGATAGTTCCCATTTTTGACATAGATATCAGATGATCTCCAGTTGTTATTTAGATTTCTGGTTGTCATACGAGGTATATGATTTGAAGTACCTTCACCATGCCATCTATTAAGCATCCAAGATGGACGATTCATAGCAGGAATATCCCCACGTTGAGAGAAGTCGAAGATATCATTTCCTGTAGTTCCTTGAAAAAATAGATTTACATCAAAGCCATTCCATTCTGCACCTAGCGTAACACCAAATGTCCAGTCTGGCATACCTTTTCCTATTTTAGTTTTATCGTCATCTGTAATAGATCCATCACCGTTGTAGTCCACAAAACGAACGTCACCTGGTCTTGCATCTGGCTGAAGCAGTTTTCCATCTTTATTAACATGAGCTGCAACTTCTGCATCATTTTGGAATATTCCGTCCGTTTTATACCCATAGAAAAATGGCCAAACTTGTCCGTTCTTTCCTTTCACATACGAACCAACACCTGATGCACCCGCATTCTCATAAATCATTTCACCATTGGCATTCCCTAAGTTGATCAACTTATTCTTCATATATGAGGCATTTGCTGACACAAAATAGTTAACATTACCTACTTTATTCTTCCATCCAGCTTCAAATTCAAGTCCCCAGTTTTCCATATCTCCAACATTACCTACTGGTGCTCCTTGCCCCACATAGTCGGGAATAGGAATATCCATCAACATCCCATTTGTCTTTTTCTTGAAGTAGTCGAAACTGAAATTTAATGCTCCATTCAAGAAACGAGTATCAAATCCTATATCTGTTTGTTCTGATTCTTCCCATTTAATATCAGGATTGCCAAGTCCACCTGGTGCTGCTCCATATTGTAATAGCCCATTTTTATTAGCAGTTGTTGTTCCAAAATAATAATTTCGGTGCCCTTCCATCAAGGTTGTGTAACGGAAGTTACCAATACGCTCGTTACCATTTTTACCCCAGCTAAAACGCACCTTGAATACATCAAACCATTCAGGACGTAGAGACTCTAAATAAGGTTCGTTCCAAACATTCCATCCCAAAGATACTGCGGGAAATGTAGCCCACTTATTTCTAGAACCAAAGCGAGAAGAACCATCACGGCGAACAGTGAATTGTAGCATATAACGCTCATCGAAATTATAATCCAAACGTCCAAAATACGATGCCAAAGCCTCGAAGTTATATCCGTTTGTTCCTCCTTCTACACGTTCATCATCTCTATCGGCTGTACCTGAGTTTATATTCGCTTTACTTGGATCAAACTCAAACAAATCATAATCCCAGCCCTTCAAATTGCGAGCTCTTCCTTTTTGTGCAGATTGCCCTAGCACTGCAGTAAGATTATGTACATCGGCAAAGGTTTTTGAATAAGAGAAATAATTCTCCACTTGCCATTTGCTCCCTCTATTCATCTGACTCCAAACCGAACTCTGATTATTGTTCTTCATTGACGACAAATAGTAAGGAAACTCATAACCATCTTGCCCCCAGAATGCTAAATCGAATCCGTATGAACTCTTAAACTTCAACTCTGGTAATAAATCAACTTCGACCCAAAAAGTACCAACGAACTTATCTTCATGATTTTTCTCAGAACGTTGCTGATTGAGAGTAGCAACGGGATTTGCCAATTCCTGATATCCCTCTGGAGGTAGAGAGAATACATTTCCATTTTTATCTTTAACAGCATATGGATACCTAGTCAAGATATCTTGAGCTGTAGCAGCATCTGCATATACTGGCGTAACAGGAGTAAAAGCCAAAGCACTTCCTAAGACAGAGCCATACTCTGAGTTAACCTCTATACCTTTGGTTTTTCCTCTAGAGTAAGCAATATTTACACCTACTTTTACCTTACTAAAGTAGTCACGATCTTTTGCCTCAAAAGCGGTATATGTAGAATTGCTACGAATACTCCAACGCTCATAGTTAGATTTGTCGTAGTTTCCTCCAATAATCCCCTCTTGGCTATAGTAACCTACAGAAAGAAAATAGTTTGCTTTATCATTTCCTCCACTCAAGCTCAATTGATGATTTTGTACAGGAGCATCATAATTGAATATCTCATTTTGCCAGTCTGTTCCTTTACCAGCACCAGCAACCTGACTGGCTGAATATCGAGGTAGATTATTATCATTAATCAGGCTCTCATTCATCAAAACCATATATTCTTCAGCATTCAACACAGCTTTTTTCTTCCATGGATTTTGCCAACCATAGCTAAAGTTGTAATTTACTACAGCTTTTCCTTCTTTTCCGCTTTTGGTAGTCACCAACACCACACCATTAGCAGCACGTGTACCATAGATAGCAGCAGAAGCAGCATCTTTCAAGATTTCGATAGACTCAATATCAACAGGATTCAGGTAGTTGATACCTCCATCTACAGCCATACCATCTATAATATATAGTGGTTCACTATTATTTACTGTACCTATACCACGAATACGCACTTTAGAATCTGCACCTGGCTGCCCAGAACTTTGTGTAATCTGTACTCCTGATACTTTTCCTTTCAATGCATCTTCTATACGAGACGGCTTTGTTGTATTCAAATCGTCTGATGTAACTCTACTAATTGCAGCTGTTACAACACTTTTCTTTTGCACACCATATCCAACAACAACAACTTCATCTAATGTCTGTTGAGAATAATCAAGCACAACATTTACATTTCCGTCTTTTACCTGTACTTCTTTAGTTGTATAACCAATGTAGGAGAAAACGAGAGTAGCGTCATCTCGAACCGTAAGCGAGTAACGTCCATCAATGTCAGTAAGTGTGCCATTTGTAGTCCCTTTTTCTGAAACGGAAACTCCAATAAGAGTTTCTCCTGTAGATTTTTCTGTAACTGTTCCTTCTACCTTAAAAGATGACGATTGAGAAAAAGTCATCATAGAGAAAAGGAAAAACAGAAAAAGGAATCCACTTTTTTTAAGAAATTTAATTTTCATAATTCCTAGTGTTTAAAATGATTAAATTAGACTAAGGTCGTTAACATTATTTCAGCTAACTGATTGCAAACTTAGGTTCTTAAGTTAAGAATTTAAAGAATTTAAGCACAACTTATATACTACAATCACTAAACTACAATACAACACAGATACATCATAATATATATATACACCTATATATTAAGTTATTAAAATTTAATATTATTACACAATCCATTTTTCTAACAGAAAAAGAGTTACATTTAGAAAACTTTTATCAGAACATGAAAAATATATTAATAACTGTATTATTATTTTGTATCGCTCCATGCTCATCAATGCCTATATGGCAAAGAAAGATCATCAACTACAATCACACAGATTTTGATAGTAGTTCACAAAACTGGATGATAACCCAATCAGACAAGGGATGGATATATGCAGCCAACTCATTGGGTTTGCTCGAATTTGATGGAACGAGATGGAATAACTATCCGATGCACAAAAACATTGTTAGATCTGTGAAAAGTATTGGTGATAGAATATATGTAGGGGGTAGCTCTGAATTCGGATATTATGAACCTGACAGTAAAGGACTATTGGTCTACAAAACATTGAATAGTATTAGTGCAACTTGGGGAGGAGAAGTCTGGAACATACTCTACTTCAACAACAAGATTTTTTTCATTTGCGACCAGGACATACACATTTACAATCCTGACGATAATAGTATAAATAGCATAAACTGTGACTATAAAATAACTACTTCAATTCTGTATAATAATAAGATTCTTCTTGCCACAACGCATGGCATAGGGATGCTTGCCAACAATACTATAACCTTCAACATTGAGTCACAAAAAATAGCACAGCACAAAATAATAGAACTGGTTCCCTATGGTAGCAATTTATTAATCGTTACGGCTCGTGGAGGATTATACCTACAACGAGAGGAGCAGATAAGCAACTTTGAGACAGGGCTAGAAACAGTAATTAAAGATATACAACTCTTTAGTGCAGCTCTTGTAAGTTCCAAACTTATACTGGGTTCAGTACAAGATGGCGCATATATTATAGATTTGGAAGAGAAAAGAGCAAAGCCCGAACACTACAATATATATAGTGGAATTCTGAATAATACGATACTAAACATTTTTGTGGACAAAGAGCAAAATCTATGGCTAGGATTAGACAAGGGAATTAGTTATATAGATCTCAATTCTAATATCCGCCCCCTATACACAACTATATCTCCCATAGGTACAGGATATTGCAGCGCTTTATATAATAACAATCTATATCTTGGTACCAACCAAGGAATATACTATTTCGATGATCAAGGACGAAATCAACTTATAAAAAATTCAGAAGGACAAATCTGGTCAATGAATATTATCGATAACCTTTTGTTCTGCATTGGTGACAACAAGATTACTATAATTGGAGAAAATGACCATTACAACATAGATGTATCAGGATCGTGGGAGGTACAACCGTTAAAAAGCGATAAAAATAAGTTAGTGTTAGGGACTTACAATGGCTTATCTATTCTAAAAAAGGAAGATGGACGATGGATGTTTTCCCATAGAATAGAAGAAGTGTATGAATCTATCAGAGGTTTTATTGAAGACCAACCTAATACCTTCTGGTATATAAGGCATGACTCTGTGATTATGCGTACAACAATGAATAAGAGTCTAACTAAAATACTTGACCAGAAGCCATATTCACTTGGAGATGATCTGGTTTACAACAATAAGTATTTCAGAGAAATAGATAATAAGATTCTCATTGCTGGTGAAAATGGGATCTATACTTATGATAGACTTTCTGACAGCTTTATTAGATACCAACAATTAGAAGAAATATTGGATGGAGCTAAGATGTATAAGTTCCTTTTCGTCGATAGAATGGGCGATATTTGGTTTAGTAGTGATGCTACAATGAAGATTCTTTCACACAGAAATGGCAATTATAATAAGAATGAGAAGATGGCTACATTTGCCAATTTACTCCCTAAAAATATTTCTGGTGATAATCTGCAAGGAGTTTACAGATTAGACACTTACAATTGTATTGTGGCTACAGAAAACGGGTTTTCTAGAGTTAGCTTTGAAAAAACACAACAAACTGAACCAATTTTTCATACTCAAATCAGAAGATTAATTTCCACCAAACAAGATACTATAATCAATTATGGTTATCACCAAAGTGCGATTAAGATACCATATGATGACAATTCTGTAAAAATAGAATATAGTACAACCGTTTTCTCTGAACAAGAAAACATCCGTTACATAACCCGACTTAAGGACAAAGATGAAGAGTGGAGCTTACCTTCTGTAAACACAAGCAAAGAATATACACATCTCTTTGAAGGAAACTATACATTTGAGGTTTCAGCCATTAATATTCTAACAGGTCAGCTATCAAATGTAGATCAATTACATTTTACCATCCTTCCACCTTGGTATCGTACAGGCATCGCCTATTCAGTATATCTTCTCATTTTTTTTAGTATTATCTATCTTATTTATATACTAACTATTAGAAAGAGGAACAGAATAATAGTAAGGCAGAAAGAAGAGAATACAATTAAAGATCAGGAGATCTACGAGCTGCAACACAAAAACTTGATGGATTCGTTGCAATACAAAACTCAAGAGCTATCGGGCTCCGTTCTAAATATCATACGAAAGAATGAGATTTTGGACGAGGTTAAAAAACGAGCTATTGGCGTATCAAAAGCTATAGATGAGAACAAGGACAAACCAATATTAAAACAAAAAATATACAATCTTATAGCCCAAATCGATAGTACCTTCGAAAAAGACAAAGACTTTGACGTGTTTCAATCCAATTTTGATATTGTGCACCAAGATTTTTTCAAACAACTTGATGCCAGATATCCTAATCTGAGTAGAAATGATAAAGTAATGTGTGCTTACCTCAAGATGAATTTATCTACCAAGGAAATAGCTCCACTCCTCAATATTTCGGTACGAGGAGTAGAAGTTAGCCGTTATAGGTTGCGTAAGAAGCTAGAACTAGATCGTGATGTCAATTTAAATGAGTATATGCAAAATCTATCAACATGATTTCATTGATGTTCTTTATCATATTCTTTTATGGCATTTTGCAGTTCCTCGATATTGGCAGACGCTAGGAAGCTTTGTAAGTTGTTGAATTTATCCTCATTCCAATCATAGATTTTTAACTCTAGAAGAGATTTAACTATTCCTTCAGGGAAGCGATGCTTTACAAAGCGAGCAGGATTACCTGCAACTATTGTATAAGGCTCTACATCCTTGGTCACTACTGCACCCGAAGCTACAATTGCCCCCTCTCCTATCTTTAGACCTGGTAAGATAATTGATCGCATACCCAGCCAAGCTCCATCTCCAATAATAGTATCTCCACTCTTTACATAAGAATCTGCTATGTGTTCTGCAAAAGGATACAAGCTAAACCAATCTGCACGATGTGTATTATTTCCACCCATCAATATTACAGTCTCTGCTGCAATACAAACATGAGAGCCAATATACAACTGATCAATCTCCCACTGAGGCGTCCAAGCATTTAGGCTATACTCATCTCCATATAGATAACGGACTACACTCTCTTCAAATGTGCCTGTCCAAGCATTGCTATAATAACTTGTAGTACCCTTGATGTGTATATTGGGATTAGTCACACCCTGATGTAGATATTCAACTATAGACCAATGCTTTAATTTATTCTCTTTCATTTTACTCAAACGATATGTGATTGTTTGTGAAACAAAGTTATGTTAAAAATAGTAAACCCATGCAAGGTTTCACACAAATGAGATTTAAACTAATGAGAGGGCAAAATTCCTCTAAGGCATAACACAATAAAAATTTTGAACCTATGAAAGTAAATTATTTAATTGGAATAGCAGTTGTAGTACTTGCTGCATTGTCTTTCCAGTCTTGTCTTGATGATGACAAATATGTAAACTATAATTACCCTAATGCTCTAGTAACTGTGAAGCAAGCAAGTGACGAGTCAGTTTTTCTACAACTAGATGATAAAACGACTTTGCTTCCTGTCAACCTAAAGTCTCATCCTTTTGGAGGAAAAGAGGTAAGAGCATTGGTCAATTATGAAGATGCAGATCAATCAAGTCAAGAATATAGCAAAGCGGTGAAAGTAAATTGGATAGACAGTATCAGAACAAAAGCCATGGTTCCTGACCTTGGAGAAGAAAATGATGAAAAATATGGCATAGACCCTGTTGAAATTGTAAACGATTGGGTAACAATAGCAGAAGATGGGTATCTAACGCTTCGTTTCAGAACACTATGGGGAAATCAAAGTGTAGCACACCATGTAAATCTTGTATTTGGAGAAAATCCTGAGAACCCTTATGAAGTAGAGTTTCGTCATAATGCCTTTGGAGATACTCAGGGAGTTGCAAATGATGCTCTTGTCGCTTTCAAATTGGACAAGCTACCTGACACAAAAGGCGAAAAAGTAAAATTAAAACTAAAATGGAAATCATTTAGTGGTGAAAAATCTACTGAATTCGACTACACAACTCAAGAAGCTACACCAGCTAAAAGGAGTTTAGAATATAG
>JASLEN010000307.1 GCA_030151105.1 Dysgonomonas sp. | reverse complement strand
ACATAATAATTAGCCTTCAACCGAGAATAACGTTCGGCGGGCATTAAGCCCCGTACGTGCTTCGTGGTCGACGTGTGTGAAGAGGATAGGTGTTTTTACCTTGTCGGCACTAAAGAGTGGACTTTGTTCCACATAGAGTTCCTTGTTGTTCCAAGGGTAGCTATGTGCACTTGCGCCCGAACTATAAGTATAGCCCCAATAACCTTCGCCCCAGTAACTAGATAATGCACTAATACCTGCATGAGAAATGGCAGCGGCAAAAATATCGGTGCGAGTTTGAAGATACATTGTCATAAATCCACCATATGATGCACCTACACAACCAATCTTTTTATCATCTACAAAAGAGTGTTGCTTTGTAAATTCTTGCACTCCTTCTATAATATCTTCTGCTGTGTGTTTTCCCCAAGCATTAACGTGGCGAGCAGCAAATTCTTGTCCAAATCCAATTGCTCCACTAGGATTGATAGTATAAACTACATAGCCCAACGCCGCAAAATTGTGCATAGAATATGGATGCTCAAAGGTACGAGTAGTAGGTGTTGTTCCTCCGTAGTAATAAACAATCATAGGATATTTCTTGCTACTGTCGAAGTTTGGAGGTAGATGGTAGAAGCCTTCAATTGTTGTTCCATCAGACGATGTAAAACTCCAATCTTGTACTTCTCCAAGAGTAACATTAGCCAAAGTCTGTTTCATTGGGTCATCCAATAGAATAGACTTTCCACTTTTTAGATCATAGCTATATGCCCTAACAGGACTTTTTATATTTCGCCCTATGTAACTAGCTGCTGTTGCGTTTGCAGCTATCGAGAAACTAGAGATAACGTCCTCTGGTAAATCTAATTTAGTGAATTTATTATTCTTTGGATTGTAGCTATATACCGATTCTCTATCTTTGTCAGTAACGTTGAGGTAGATGAGGTTATCATTCTTGTTCCAAGTAGCCCCATTGATTGCAGGGTTGAAATCCTTAGTGAATGGAGTTACCTTTTTGCTTTCTATATTGAAAATAAATGCTTGTCCATTGTAGCTATTAGCTATTTGGTCTTCTTTTATATCTAGTCCAATTCCATCAAAAGCTTCAGCACCACCAGTTGTTAAAATATTTTTCATGTCTGGTGAAAAGCTTCCACCTCCCACAAATTTCTGTTTAGTCCAGATGGTATCAATAGCCAATGTTTGTAAATCCATCATGTATAGATTAGATCTACGGAAAGGGCGTTCAGTAATAGTCTCTTCAGAAGTTGAAAAAAGAATATAGCGGCTATCTTCGCTTACATCATTCAAGTAGGTAGATGCTTTCCCAAAAGTTAGTCGTTGTTTGATACCAGTTGCTAGATCATATTTATGTATGAAATAGCGTGTCATATAGTTAGGCTGTCTATCGTCTGGAGCCATTAGAAGTTTGAAGTCTCCCTTTCTTTCATCATTCTCTTCTTTATCAGAGTAGAGCAAGAATGTTTCATCAGGAGAAAATCTAAAGCCGCCTGTAGGAATGTCAGCAGCAAGAACAGCTTCTGACATTGTGGAAGGATCAACAGCTACGAGTTGCAAATAATTTCCTTGCTTACGTGTGTAGTAATACTTATTGCTCTTAGGCATCCAACTCACCGATTGAGAACCTAGATTGGTTTTTGCGCCTGTTTTAGTATTTAACAATTCAGTATAACTAGTCACTTTTCCATCTTTTTCTACAGAGCGATACCCAGCTAATATAAATTGTCCGTTAGGTGATGTGCGAGTGTAGGATACTCTAACTCCTTCCATGCCATCTTGTACTTTGGTATTTCGTTTGCCATTGTAGCTGACAGATAGTTTTGCATCTTTGAAATCTTTGGATGCAAATATCTCTATTTTAATTTTATTATCTTCCTTATCCTTCGATGAGCTAAGATATTTGATGATAACCTCTTGTGCCTGATAGGGCATTGTGGTTATCTCTTTCGAAAGGTTTTTAGCCTTTTTCATATCCTCCTCCGTAGTAGATTTAGTTCCCTCTTTTTTCCCATCTACATAGAGTTCTACCATATTTGGTGTTGTGATTTTTATAGTGTTTTTACTATATCTGTCACTCGTTAATTGGAAAGATAGGAACTGAATTTGATTTTCACTTGTCGCTTTTTCTAAGGTGATTTCCTTCTCAAAGCTATCTACCATATTGGTAAAGTCTTTTTGTTGAGGTAGCTTAATATTAGTTGCTAATAGTTCTTTTTTATCAAATTTTTCGCCTTTCATGTTGGTGCTGTCCATCATCACAGGCATCTGTAAACTGATAGGCTCTGTTCCATTCAGTTTTTTGATACTAATAGTGTCTTGCGCCGAAAGATAGAATCCTGTGACTAAAAGACACGATAAGAATAGGTATTTCTTTTTCATGTTTAGAGATATATTATAAAGATTTTTGATTTAAATAAATGTTAATAACAAAAATAAGACAATAAGTAAGAGCGACAAGGACTTCTTCCATTATTCAAGCATTTTTTATGAGATTGGCTAGATATCTAAGCATTGAAAAGTTTTTAATTTTGGGATTAAGAACTTATATTTGAATCATCGAACTGTACAACTATATTAAAAGAACTAACAATAACTACAATTTTAGAACATGAAGAAATTACTCTGCTTATTATTATTTTTCTGTCCTTACTACTTACTAGCGCAGGAAGATTTGGAAATGAACATTGATAGTTTAGTCGTAAAAAAGAAGGTACATTACTTACAAGGAGAGACTAAGAAAGACCTTACTCCTTATAATGGTTTGGCTAATCTTTTTGACAAGAATGGTAAATTATATCAAAAGATTACACTCAAAGAAGGACTACGCAATGGCTTGACTAACTATTATTCAGTGAAAGGAGAGCTAGAGAAGGAAGAAATGTATAAAGATAACATGTTGAATGGCATTACTAAGGTCTTTTATCCTAATGGACAAATCTATGAGGAAGCAACCTATAAGAATGATAAGCTAGAAGGGCATAGAGAGTTGTTTAGAGAGGATGGTCAAAAGGTAGAAGAGGCAGA
>JASLEN010000474.1 GCA_030151105.1 Dysgonomonas sp. | reverse complement strand
ATGGTAAGTATGCTGTAAAGCTAGAGACAATTGACTCTGAAGGCTTTGAAATGCATGAATCTCTTCCATTTCCCGATATTCCAAGGATAACTTCTGCCTCAGTATTCTTGGGTGAATTTAATGTAGATCCGCTAAATTCACTAAATAGCACTAAATTTGGTATTTCTTTCTCAAAAAAACCAGTTACTATAAAAGGATATTATAAATATACTCCAGGTAAAATATTTTATCGCGGAACTCCTGAGAAATCCTTTTTACCTGCTGAAGAAAAAGGCACTACAGACAAATGTGCAATCAATGCTTTCTTATATGAGATCAAAGATGATAAGGACGCACCTATTACAGGTGTAGATACTTACAAAGATCCTAGAATTGTAGCTACAGCTATGTTCGAAAGTGCTGGTGCTGATAAATATACAGAGTTCAACAACGAGTTTGTATATAAAGAAGGTAAGTCTTTCGACAAATCTAAAAAATATCGTATTGCTATCGTTGCTTCATCAAGCTCTCAAGGAGATACCTTCTCTGGAGCTCCAGGAAGTACACTATATCTAGATGATATTGAAATTATTGCAGAGTAAGTAATTACTACAAATAATATAATAAAGGTGGGTTGTTTTATGCAACCTACCTTTTTTGTTGCCAAAAGTGAAAAGAAAGAATTGAATATGAAAGCGGAGTAAAAAAATCAGAGCCCCACCGAAATCACTTCGACAGAGCTCCACACACACAATGTAATGTATTGTATTTTGTTGACGAAAAAACAAGCTAACACTCTTGTTGAATCAAATACAATATTGCTTTATATGACCAAAGGTTGATTCTTTTGTATAAAATCTTATACTCGGGTCAAATATATTTAGATTGTTAAATATATAATCATATTTCAATTTTATAACCTTTGCTCTAATGCGTCTCTCTAGTAGCATCCTTCGCTTGTTACGTCTATTATAACAGAGATGCTCGGATAATGTTCTTTGAAAGTGAGATTATTTTCTACATTTCAAAGAATATTTCAACGCATTATTATAAATAATATTGATAATAAGATAATTATAAGCCACAAAAAAAAATAAAATATTAGTAAAACAAAAGTTATTTTATTTATCCAAATTCTATAACTTACCTTTGTTGACACCAAAAAAGAAGAATAATGCAAAATAATAAAATAGATTTTTTGAGCCACAATGAGTCGGCATGGAATAAACAGGCTTCGCAGCAGAATGAATGGTCTCGTGCAGTGAGCAGTGACGTTATTGCTGCGGCCAAAACTGGGCAATGGGCTGTTCACCTGACGCCAAAGCCCTTGGATAGCACATGGCTAGGCGATGTACGTGGGAAGCGGATTTTGTGTTTAGCTTCGGCTGGTGGACAACAAGCCCCTGTGTTGGCGGCGGCTGGAGCTGAGGTAACGGTGTTTGATATTTCTGACGAGCAGTTGCAACAGGATAGAATGGTGGCTGAGCGAGACTCTTTGCAGTTGGTGACTGAGCAAGGAGATATGACAGATTTGAGCCGTTTTGAGGATGCTAGCTTCGACATTATTTTCCATCCTATTTCCAATCA
The DNA here is from genome assembly GCA_030151105.1 of Dysgonomonas sp. GTDB lineage: Bacteria > Bacteroidota > Bacteroidia > Bacteroidales > Dysgonomonadaceae > Dysgonomonas. Next base: position 4,936 of record JASLEN010000474.1, on the reverse strand, counting down.
TTATGTGCCCGATGTCAATCCCGTTTGGAGGGAGGCTTATCGTGTGCTAAAGCAAGGAGGAATGCTAGTTGCAAGCTTTTTCAATCCTGTGGTTTTCGTTGCTGATAGAAATCCAGCTGATATGGAAGCGGGTATTATCCGACCTCGCTACAAACTGCCCTATGCCGACGTGAGTGATTTGGATAAGAAGGACTTGGAAAGAAAACTAGCAAATGGTGAGGCACTCGTATTTGGGCACACTCTCAGCGATTTGATAGCAGGACAAACAAAGGCTGGTTTTGCTATCACTGGTTTTATAGAGGATGAACAGCCACATCCCCGATTCCTGATAGACAAGTACTTACCAACCTTTTTGGCTACAAAAGCAATTAAATTGTAAGAATAAAAAAAGAGTGAAGATAGTACATCTTCACTCTTTTGGTTGACAGCTAAACTATTCACTATCAATAGCTACTAGCCTCATTCAATTTGGCCAGAGCCTCATCACTAAGTTTTATTTCTATCGATTTTAAGATATCCAACTGCTCTACGTTCGACACACTTGCAATGGGTGCAACAATATTTTGACGAGTAAGCAACCACGCCAGAGCAATCTGTGCCTCTGTAGCCTTATATTCGTTGGCCACTTGTGTTAGAGCTTTCAGGATTTTGTCTCCCCTATCATTAAGATAATCACCCATAAACATACTCCGAGCTGTTGATTTCTTTTTCGCATCTTCTACCGATTTGTACTTTCCTGTCAAGAAACCAGAAGCTAGTGCAAAATAGGGCATCACAGCCAAATTATATTCCATCATAGTGGGTGCAATATGCCTCTCATACCCTTCACGCTTGTGCATATTGTATTCAGGTTGCACAATCATATATTCAGGATAACCATTTTTTCGGCTCAGTTCTATCGATTCTGCAATTCGTTCTGCACTCATATTTGACGTGGCTATGTAACGCACCTTTCCCTCATTTACCAGCTTAGCATAGGTATTTAGAGTTTCCTCCAAGGGCGTAGTAGGATCATCATAATGCGTATAATAAATATCGATATAATCTGTTTGCAGTTGTTTGAGCGACAGCTCTACATGCCCACGAATATAGCCTTCAGACAATGTGCCCTCCTTCTGCAAATATTGGCTACCTACTTTGGTGGCAATGATAACATCCTCTCTTTTGCCTGTCTTTTTCAGCCATTTACCCATTATCACTTCCGACTCGCCACCCTTGTGCCCATCAGCCCAATAAGAGTAGCAGTCAGCAGTATCAACCAGTTGAAAACCCTCGCCCACATATTTGTCCAAAATATCAAACGATGCCTTTTCGCCAGCAGTCCAACCAAACACATTTCCTCCAAGATTGAACGGAAGCGCCTTGAGAGCCGTTCTACCAATATTAATTTTCTTCTTCATTCTTATATATTTTTTCTAATTATAGATTTCAGTGAGTATATAAAATAAGCAAAAAAAATGACATTAACACTATATTTTCGAGAAATTTTAGAACTTTATTTTCACCATAAAAGATAGATTATCAAAATTTTAACACCTAATTTAAAATATAATTACTAAATTCAATATACAAACACATCGAACACACAAAAGGCATAGAAATATGATTAGAAAGAAAATTGGCATTTTTGTTGACAGCCTACGTCGCGACTCATACACACGCAAACTTGCAGAATGTATGATAAAAATAGCACCTGCCGATTTTGATATTAGAATCATCAAAATAGAGCAGCTACCACTCTATAATCAGAACTACGAAGACTTAAATCCTCGGGTTTACGAGACCTTTAGGGCTACCGTAAAAGCATTGGATGCAGTATTGTTTATCACACCCGAGCACAATCGCTCGATTCCCGCTGCACTCAAAAACGCTCTAGACGTAGCTTCTCGCCCTTGGGGACAAAACATATGGGGAGGCAAACCTGGTGCAGTCATCAGTGAGTCATCCAGCATATCTAACGGAATTGGCACAAATCATCACCTTCGTGAAGTACTCTCATTTCTACAGATATCCGTTCTTCATCATCCTGATTGTCATTTACATAATATTTCGGAGGCATTGGGCGAAGATGGAAATCTTAGATCGGAAAGAGCAGTCAAATTTTTACAAAACTTCATGAATGCATACGCAAATTGGGTCAACCTAATTTGTAGTAAGTAGTAGTAATTTTAAGGTAAGAGGAAAGAGCCAGCAGTGATGCTAGCTCTTTTTTTGTACACTTGGAATAGAGAGAGAGAAAATATAGCACTATTTTCCTTCCAAGCTTATAGTAATAAAACAGCCCCAAACGTAAATTGTTTGTTAAAAAATGCTGTTTCATAACATAAATGAGTACACACGAAGCAACAAAATAGAAACATTTGCGTCTATATAATATACGGCAGACTTCCAGACCTGTAGAACACAAACTTTTAGAACTTAACAACTAGATATCAATAGTATATAACACAAACTTTATGCAAAACTTTATGAAGAATTTAATCTATTTACTATTGCTACTGCCACTCATTTTTGGGTGTTCTGATGACAACGACGGAAAAGACGATGACAGAGTAATCATTCCGACCACAGAATTTAGATTAGGAGTAGGTAAGAATTGGAAACAAGCCTTCGACCTCGAACTTGAGACCCTCTATCAAGTCAATAGTATAGACGAACTGAATAAATTGACTGAACAACCAAATAATGAATTGTCGCTAGACATTGATTTTGAGAAAGAAACACTTCTATTTGTACGCCTCTTGACAGGAAAGTTAAAAAATACTGACATCAAATTGATAACCAACACAAATAAAAATTATATACATCAAATTACATTAGAGCATTATCCAAAGGATGCAAATGTAGAAGATATTGGAATTATTCGTAATTTAGCAATCAAGACAGCTAAGATTTCGCCTAACAGCGCCATTGAATTATCCATTATCGAAAAATAAATGCAAATAGAAGTCAACAATATTACGCTACATTATCAGCAGAAAGGTAGTGGATCGCCTCTTTTACTCCTTCATGGCAATGGAGAAGATCATACAATATTCAATCCGTTAACAGAAAAGTTAGCTGACCATTTTTCGGTCTATGCTATAGACAGTCGCAATCATGGGCAAAGTAGCAAAACAGAAGATTTTAGCTATCAATCTATGGCAGAGGATATTACTCAGTTCATAGAAAAACTCGATTTAAAGAATGTTTCTCTTGTTGGCTTCAGTGATGGAGCAATTATTGCCGCTCTGATAGAAATAAGCAACCCCAAGACATTCAAAAAGATAGCATTACTTGGAATTAATTTAAAACCATCTGATTTCAAACCTGAAAATCTGGCTTACCTGAAAGAGGAATATGCGAAAACGAACGACCCACTTTTCAAAATGATGCTCGAAGAACCAAATATAGAGTTGCAAAGTCTGAAAGAAATCACCTGCCCCACCCTTGTCGTGAAAGCGGAGGACGAGCTATTTAACGATTCTCTTTATGAAAATATGGTGCAAACATTGCCCAATGCGCAGCTATTGACAATGAAAGGGCACGACCATGCAAGCTATGTGGTAGAAAGCGATGCACTCTATTCCGATTTGATCAATTTTCTCTAGTTTATAAAAAATAGGATACATTATTCTTGTTCCAATTTTTCTGCACAAACTGCCTCATAATATATTATAAACAGTATTATGACTTGTCATGGGCAAAAATAACATCTAATTAACTCCTACAGAGCAAGATATTCTACATCAACTAAGTAGTTGTACATAAAAATAGCCTTTTAGAGAGGGCAAAATTTGAGAAAAAGTCCAAAAATAATCCATTCTACAAAAAGAATTGATTCATTTTTTTGTATGTTTGTCCATCAACATAATTGTTAACTCTGATGACTAAACCTATTTTTGCGCCTTTTGCAAAACCACTATATGTGATGTTAAAACCAGTGGGTGCAATTTGCAATCTACGTTGCGAATATTGTTACTATTTGGAGAAAAAAGAATTGTATCCAGATGACAAGCGTTTTACGATGAGCGATCAGTTGCTCGAAAAATTTACAGAAGAATATATCAATTCTCAAACAACTTCCGAAGTCAACTTTACGTGGCATGGTGGCGAAACAACTATGCGCCCCATAGAATTCTTTAGGAAGGCGTTGCAATATCAACAAAAATATGCCCGTGGAAGACAAATCTTAAATGTCCTTCAGACCAATGGCACGTTACTAAATGATGAGTGGTGCAAGTTTTTCAAGGAAAATAATTTTCTGATTGGCATTTCTGTTGATGGACCACAGCATTGTCACGATAAATATAGAAAGACAAAAGATAAGCGCCCATCCTTCTACAAGGTGATGAAGGGGGTAGAATTGTTGAAAAAACATGGTGTGGAATTCAATATCATGGGGGTTGTCAACGATTATAATGTTGATTATCCTCTCGAATTCTACAATTTTTTCAAGAGTATTGGTGTGCAACATATCCAATTTGCTCCTATTGTGGAGCGCATGGATGGCGAAATGGCTCCTTGGAATGTACCCGCTGGCAAATGGGGAGACTTCTTGATTGCCATTTTTGATGAATGGGTGAAACAAGATGTGGGAAAAATTTTCCTTCAAATCTTCGATTCAGCATTGGCTAATTGGGTAGGTGTATCTCCTGGAATGTGCATATTTGCACAAAAATGTGGTCATGCTGGAGTCATGGAATTCAATGGCGATGTGTATAGCTGCGATCACTTTGTATATCCAGAATACAAACTAGGCAACATACACACTTCTAGCCTACTAGATATGATGTATTCGCCTAGACAAGTAAAATTTGGGAACGATAAATATGACAAACTTCCTCGTCAATGCAAGGAGTGTAAATATCAATTTGCATGCACTGGTGAGTGTCCCAAAAATAGAATTATTAAGACAAAAGATGGTGAAGAAGGCTTAAATTATCTATGCGAAGGG
>JASLEN010000280.1 GCA_030151105.1 Dysgonomonas sp. | reverse complement strand
AAAAATAATATTTTGTTCTTCATATGTTTAGCTTTTTAAAAAGTAATGTTAAAACCAAGTAATACGGTGCGCTGTTGTGGATACACAACTGCTGCTCTTGCTTCAATTTCAGGATCTATCTCGTATTTTCTTACATTGTCGAATGACGCTAGATTAGATATATTCATATAAACACGTATGTTTTTTGCATGAATGGCATTCTTTAACAGACTGGGGAAAGTATATCCTACTTCCAAGTTTTTAATTCTTAAATAGCGAACATTGGTTAACCAAAAATCGCTATGGCGTGCATTCGGTCCTGAGTTCCCATTGCGAATAGCTGGATAGTATCCTGGAATCCATTCACTATTGGGGTCGTATGGATCAGCACGATGCCATCTGTCTTCAAGTAGATAGGCAGGAGAATTTCCACCAGCATGAAATGCATTTCTGAGTTCATAATCTTGCACCCACGATTGCATAGCACCACCTGCAAAGTCAACAGCAAGGTCTATACCTTTCCATTCCAAACCAATATGTCCTCCAAATGACAGAATAGGAGCCCAGCCTTCGTTGTATCCAATAGGAACCTGGTCTAGATCGTTGATTATACCATCTCCATTTACATCTTTATAGATGAAGTCACCAGGAAGTTGGGTCTTATTATTTTGTCCATCGTTGTTAATTGGGTGATTGTGTATTTGATCTTCAGACTCAAAACGACCGACTACCTGATATCCCCAAGATATTCCACCCCAACGATTCTCTGATGAGTTCCTATATTCATCCCACGAATTTCCAAATCGAGGCTTGTATGACTCTATATTTTTGTAGCGAGAATACGTGAAGTTACCACTAACGGTATAGTTGAGGTCTCCAGCTTTGTCTGTGTATGACAAGATCCCTTCAAATCCACGATAGCCATTTTTGTTTAAGTTTTCATTAGGAAGTGAGTAGCCTACTTCGCTAGGTAATAGCACATCATAGCGTCGTGCAGGAACCCCTGAGCGAGTGATGCGGAATATATCTGTTGTCAGCTTCAGCTTTTCGTCAAAGAAAGACGCATCAATACCAAAGTTGGTATTCCTGTTTGTTACCCATGATAAGTTTGTAATAGGTAGCCCTCTAGGTCTTATTCCTGTCACATATTCTCCATCTAACACAGCTCCACCTTGGTTCCATGTATAGCCTCCCAAATAGTCAAACATTCCTACACCTTGCTCTAGGCCAGTTTCTCCAATAGAAGCTCTTAGTTTCATATCACTAACTACTGTTTTGAGTGGCTCAAAGAAGTTTTCGTCAGATATGCGCCAACCGATTGATCCTCCAGGAAAGAAACCAAATCTTTTTCCTTTGGCGTATAGATACGATCCATCATATCTGCCTAATAGTTCAAGAAGGTATTTTCCCTTGTAGTTATAATTTATTTTTCCAATATATCCTACTCGTGCCTCATAGTTCCAGCCATCACCCATTCCGCTAATGTCATTGTATTCGAGAAGAGGCAAATAATCATTGGTTGGTATTGTACCTAGCCATAGATGGTCTTTATTATACTTGGAGCGTTCCAAAGCACCCAATACTGAAAAATAATGATCTCCGAGTTGTTTAGAGTAATCCATTTGGAATTGTCCATATTTCGAAACCACTTCTCGTTCTTCTTGTTGTCTCCAACGAGAAGTTAAGCCACCTGTTTTGTTGTATGTATCAGAATTCTTGTCATACGTGTAGGCATCATAGGTATATTGAAAACCATCAAACTTGCCATTGGTATAATTGTATGATACGGTTCCTTTCATCCGTAGTCCAAATTTAAACTTGTATTCTGCATATAAGTTGATATTGGCATTTCTATTCAGGTTGTCTTTATATCCAGCTATATTTCTGCGGAATAGTGCAGGATTGTATGCTATCTCTCTAGTATGATTTACATAGTCAGGGTTGTCGTTTGCATAAGGTCCCACGGTCGGTATCATTTTGAACATACCCAATATGGCAGAAAAATAGCCATCTCCTCCAGGTAATCCAACATCTTCCGTCTTTTCGTGTCTTCCACTGAGTTGCGCTCCAAGTGTCAAGCCATTCAGAATAGTTGCTTCTAGATTTAATTGAACATTAGTTCTGTCATAGTTGAAGTCCTTCATCAAAGCCTCTTGACGAGTATTGGATACAGAAAGATAGTAGTTCGAATTTTTAGAGCCACCACTCACATTTGCATTTAGATGATGCTGTGGTATGTTTTTTCTCATTACTATGTCGTAGTAGTCATAACTCTGATATCCAGGGTCTGTACCTGCTTGCCATTTTGCAAGCTCTTCTCTAGTATATACAGACGAGGGGTCTTGCCCTTCATTTTGTGCAGCCTCTACCAAGCCTCTTGTGTATTGTGCTGCATTAGCAAGTTTGGGAAATCGAGTTAAATTTTGCCATCCAATATATCCATTGATATTGATGCTTGGCTTGCCTTCCGACCCTTTCTTTGTTGTAACTAGTACCACTCCATTAGAAGCTCGTAGTCCATAGATAGCAGCCGAAGCATCTTTCAGAATAGAAATGCTTTCGATATCTTCTGGGTTTAAGGCATTGAATGCATCAAGCCCTCCAACCTCAGCTGAGCCAAGCCAGTTTCTTCCATCAGTTCCTCCATATGGGATACCATCTATGATGATTAGTGGATTACCCATATTTCTGACTTCTAACTGTGCACCAAATCCAGGACGTGCATTCTTGGAGCGAACAGAAATACCAGGTAGTTTCCCAGCCAATGCTCCTGCCATGGTAGTGGAAGCTGTTCTGGTAATATCATCAGACTTAATGTCGCTTACAGCTCCAGTTACATTTCGTCTCGATTGAGTTCCATAGCCAACCACTACTATCTCGTCTAGCACTTTAGAGTCTTCTTTCAATGATACTTCTAGCTCAGACTTTCCTTTTACAGTTACTCGTTGAGGTAGATATCCTAGATATGAAAATACTATAACAGCATCTTCAGGAACTGATATAGCAAAGTTTCCATCCACATCTGTCATAGTTCCATTTGTGGATGAGTTTTGCTCTTGCACACTTACTCCCACCAAGGGAGTTTTAGACGAGTTGTCAATCACTCTACCTGTAATCGATTTGTTTTGAGCATATATACTCAAGTGAGACATCACAAGAAAAGCCATAAAAAGAAAGATCTTATAGGGAATCTTTTTCTTAAGACTATCCTTGCCATTTAATTGTGTTTTTCTTTTCATAATCAAATATTTAGGTTAAATAAGATTTGTTTTTAGACATAGTATAAGCCTATTGATAGATGTATAATTGATTAACTGACACAACATCAGCAAATCTGCTACAACATATCAATCAAGTTTATTGAAATTGGTATACTTAATGAGTTGCTACCAGAAATAGCAATAGAATAGAGCGCAAAAGAGTACAACTCCTAGTGAGGCAATGACATCCCACTTGTTCCAACTCTTTCTTATTTGTTCTTTGTAATCTGATGTAAATGTAATTGCTTCAATTTGTTGAGCTGTTGGTTTTGCTGTAAATAAGGATACTACAACCATCAGTAACATGATGAACACAAGTAACCAGATTTCAAATATCAGCCAATTTGTTTGCCAAAACCAAGAACTGTATTCCCAATACCAGCCAGACATTATATCTTTTCCTGTGTTGGTGAAAATATTCGTGAGCAAACGTAGCATCCCAATGATAAATCCTACTATCATTCCTACCTCTCCAGCTTTTGGAGTAATCCTTTTAGAGAATATTCCTAATGCAAATACTGCTACCATAGCAGGAGCTAATAGAGATTGTATTCCTTGCAGATAATCATAAAGGCTTCCGAGGCTCATCATTATCGGTATCCATACAATGCCTAATATTACGACCACAATAGTAGCAATACGACCGACCAATACATAGGTGTTTTCGCTCTTATCCTTGAATTTCGGTTTGTAAAAGTCTTCTGTAAAAAGAGTAGCACATGAGTTGAAGAATGCCGCCAAAGAGGCTACCAATGCAGATATGAACCCAATCGTAACAATTCCCTTAACTCCCGCTGGCAGTACAAATTTGACCATTGCACCAAAGGCTGTATCTGGATTTTCTAAGGTGAAACCACTATCTGGGCGTGCTGCTAATGCCGCAGCTACCATGCCTGGAATCAAGAACATGAATACTGGCAATAATTTAAAATATCCAGCAGCGATGCTTCCTCGTCTAGCTCGTTTCATTACCACCTCATTAGATTCTCCTCTTTGTTGTCCAAGCACCCGCTGTACAATATGCTGGTCTGTGCACCAATACCAAAATCCAATTATAGCAGCTCCAATAAATACCCAAAATCCAGGATAATCATCGTAAAGAGGGTCGCCTGTCTCGAAGTGAAACATATGATTTGTGCCATATGCCACACCATCTTCACCAACATTAAGTGTTTTGGCGTAATCCATCATAGCTGTCCAGCCTTCAGCAATGCTGCCATTCCCAAGAACATTCAGTCCTAAAAATAGCACAAGAAATGAACCAGCTATCAGTATTGGTGTTTGTATAGCCGACAGAGTCATCACTCCTTTCATACCGCCCAAAACGGTGAAAACACCAGTGAGAACAATAAGTCCAATAGCTCCATACCAAAAAGGTAATCCAAGCAGGCTTTCCATAAATATACCTCCTGTGAATGCTGTTACACTTACCTTGGTTAGTATATAGGCTATGAGTGTTATGATGGATAACCATGAGCCTGTTGCTGGTGTATAACGATACTTGAGGAAATCGGGCATTGTGATTATTTTGCCCATCTTATTATTCATCAACTGGTAAAATGGCACAAAAAGCCATCCCAATATTAGAATCATCCAACCCTGCATTTCCCAATGCGCCATTCCTACGCCAGCCTTTGCTCCTGTGCCTGCAAGTCCTACCAAGTGTTCTGAACCAATATTGGCAGCAAATATGGCTGCTCCTATAATGTACCATGGCTCACCTTTTCCAAAGAGATAGTCTTCGCTACTAGCTCCATGTTGCAAACGCTTGTCTTTTTGTATAGATCGCCATACTGCCCAGCTTATTGCCAGTATTCCTACTACAATAATAAGCCAGTCGATCCACAAAAAATCATGTGAATTCCAATTCATAGTATTAAATTTTGGTAACGATTAGGAGAAGAATGTTTCTTCTGTGAAATGTCCAAGTTTTTTATAATCCTGATACACCTTGATGTAGGCTTCATGATTTTCCTTAATAGGGAGGTATTCCATAGCAAAGCCTTGTCCCATCTTTGCTTGCGCTGTTGCAATATCTTGATGAGCCCCAGCAGCTACAGCAGCAAACATTGCTGCACCTAAGGCACACGCTTGTTCCGATTTAGCGACTTTTATTGGCATATTCAATACATCTGCCAAAGTTTGCATAACCAAGGGCGACTTGAGAGGGATGCCTCCAATGCCTATGACTGTTTCTATTTCTATGCCATTTTCTAAGAAACGATCAACAATTGCTTTAGACCCAAAGGCGGTAGCCTCTACCAATGCCTTGAAGATGAGTGGGGCATCACTAGCCAAATTGAGCCCAGTAATAGTCCCTTTCACTAATTGGCAAGCATCGGGAGTTCTTCGTCCATTCATCCAATCTATAGCTAAAACGGTACTGTCTTCAACTTTTATTTTAGCTGCCTCTGCGGAGAGTGTTGGGATTATTTGATCCAATGCCTCTTCAATTAGCTTGTTTTTCGTAATCTCATCTATCAATTTAGATTTAGCTACAATATTTTCAATTGGCCATGCTACTACAGATTTAAACCAAGCATAAATGTCTCCAAATCCAGACTGACCAGCTTCTAAACCAATCATTCCAGGAAGTACTGAACCATCTACTTGTCCACAGATTCCAGGTATTAGTTTCTCTTTCATTTTTTCATACGATGCCACCATTATGTCGCAAGTAGAAGTGCCAATGACACGCACAAAGGTTTTAGCTCCTATTTCTGCACCTACTGCCCCCATGTGACAATCAAACGCCCCAACACCTACTGCTACATTTATCGTCAGGCCTAGTCTTTGAGCCCATTCTGCACTTAAGTTGCCTACCTTGGTATCGCTTGTGTACGTTTTTTTGAATAAGTGATCTCTAAAACCTTTAAGGTGTGGACTAATTGCTTCAATAAAACTATCGGGAAGTAGTCCTCCCCATTCTTCTAACCACATTGCTTTGTGCCCCGCTGAGCATCTACTTCTAACCATTTCTTCGGGTTTAGTTATATTGGTTATCAATGCAGGCATCCAATCGCAATGCTCAACCCAACTGTAAGCTGTAGTGCGGATTGACTCATCTACATTGAGTACATGTGCCATTTTTGCCCAGACCCATTCACTCGAATATATGCCACCCACATAGCTTGTGTAGTCCACTTCTGATTTAGAAGCTAAGTCATTGATATGAGCAGCCTCCTCGATAGAGGTATGATCCTTCCACAAGACAAACATTGCATTTGGATTTTCTGCAAATTCAGGGCGTAGAGCCAATGGTAGTCCATCTTTGTCAATGAGGACAGGCGTGGAGCCTGTAGTATCAAACGATATGCCTACAACATTCTCCGCAGTTCCTTTAGGTGCTTGGCTCAAAGCTTCTTTAACAG
>JASLEN010000229.1 GCA_030151105.1 Dysgonomonas sp. | reverse complement strand
TGCATGTAGATAGTCATAACTATGGGAAAGCAGCGGCAGGTGTAGCCATCTGTGACACTCCTACTGGCAATTTTGAGTATCTTGGTTCTATGCGTCCCAACGATGCCATGAGTAGAGATATGACTCTTTTCAAAGATGATGATGGCAAAGCCTATCATGTATATTCGTCGGAGGAAAATAGAACGCTATACATAAGTTTATTGACAGATGATTATTTGAAACCAACGGGTACATTTACTCGCAACTTTGTAGATCAATCTCGTGAGGCTCCAGCGGTATTCAAAAAAGATGGCAAATATTACATTCTTTCATCGGGCTGCACTGCTTGGGATCCTAATCAAGCTGAATATGCAATAGCAGATTCGATGCTTGGGGAGTGGACTGTGATGGGTGATCCTTGTAGTGGCAAAGATGCACATATAACATTTTATGGACAGAGTACGCATGTTTTGCCTATTGCGGGCAAAGAGGGAGCTTACATGGCTATGTTTGACAAATGGAATAAAACGGATCTAATAGATTCAAGATATATATGGTTGCCTATAGAGTTTAAGGCAGATAATCAGATTGACATTGCTTGGCAAGATAAATGGCAAGTGAGCGAGGTCTTTTGATTTGAAAGTCTTGATTCAATAATTTTTCAGATGACAATGTAAAGGCAGTATTAGATAATACTGCCTTTTGCTATTTTATAGTATTGAGTCTGTTAATGCTGTGCTTTTTGATATTCGGTTGGAGTCATGCCAAACTCATTTCTGAAGCAAGTAGAAAAATATCTAGGATCTGTAAAGCCTACCGAATATGCAACTTCAGAGATAGTGATACTTGGATCTTTTAGCATCTGACAGGCATGCTTAAGCCTAATGTTTCGAATGAATTCGTTAGGAGATAAGTCTGTCATCGTTTTAAGTTTTCTATACAGCGACGATTTTGATAGATTGAGAAGTGCCGAATAGGTATCTACGTTGAATTCAGAATCAGAAAGATTGCCTTCGATTATTTTTACAGCATCTGTTAGAAATTGTTCATCTAACGAAGGATACTCCAATGTCTCAATTTTTATCTCTCTATTGGTTTTAAATTCCTGTTGTTTTTGTTTCTTCTTATTGAGTAAGTTGCTTATTCTAGCCACTAATACTTTCATCTCAAAAGGTTTAGATATATACCCGTCAGCCCCTGCTTCATAGCACTCAACACGGTCTTCTACTCTGTTTTTTGCAGTCAGTAATAGTGTAGATATATGGCTTGTTTCTATATTTTCTTTAATTGTTCTGCATAGTTCAAGACCATCCATTTCGGGCATCATCACATCACTTACAATAATGTCTATATTGTTGTCTCTAACGATATCTAGGGCTATCAAGCCATTGCTAGCGGTATAGATGTTGTATTGCTTTTGCAAGATATTTCGTATGGTAAACAGAATATCTTCATTGTCCTCAACAATTAGTACACTTACACTATTATCTGGTGAATAATGTTCTTCTTCATTGATGATTTCTAAGTTGTGGGTAGTTTCTTGTTCTAGACTATCCAATATCTCAGGCAACACTTTAGCTATTTCGTTAGTTGAATATGCAGCCTTATCTATCGGAATCTCAATCGTAAATGTTGACCCTTTTCCTATCTCGCTACTCACAAGAATTTGTCCATGATGGAGCTTTATCAAATCGTGTGATATCGAGAGACCAATGCCGTTAGTGTTATCTATTTTGCTATTTTTATTGGTGTAGAATCTTTCAAATACGTTTTGTTGTTCTTCGGCCGAAATACCCATTCCTGTATCTATAACATTAATACTAACATATTGCATCTCGAACTTGATGTGAGTCTGCACTACGACCTTAATCTCTCCTTCGTTGGGTGTAAATTTGAATGCATTGGAAATAATATTGTAGAGTGCTTTGTCTATTTTATCAGCATCGAAGTATGCTTCTATCTGTTTAGGTATAGATTGGAATGTGAATTTTATCTTCTTCTTTTGAGCCAAAGGCGTAAAGTTATTCAAACAGATATCTTCGATAAAAGATGAGATATCTCCTTGACTTATTTTCAATTTCATGTTTCCACTTTCTATCTTCCTGAAATCGAGTACTTGCTGTAGGAGACGCTTTAGGCGATCTACATTTATTCTCATTATCCCAAATTGTGGAGACTTGTTTTTTAACCCAGACTCCAAATCATCAATCAAACATGATATGATAGTCAAAGGGGTGAGGAAGTCGTGAGAGATATTAGTGAAATATTTCAGTTTTACTTGAATCAGTTCTTCCGATTTCTCTTTGTCTATTTGGGCTATTCTCAACCTGTTTCTAAGGCTGATCCTGTTTTTTGTAATCACTAAGGCGGTATATATAGCAAGTAAAATCAATAATGTATAGATTAGATATGCCCACCATGTTTCATAGAATGCAGGTTTCTTATATATCGTATAGCTGGTGATATTGCTAGTCCACAATCTATTTTCGTCAGTTGCTTTCACAAAGAAAGTGTTCAAGCCCTTGTTCAATTGGTTGTACGTAGCAAATTGTCTGTCAGTGTATATCCAGTCATCGTCTATCCCCTCCATTTTGTATGCATAGAGTATTTTGCTAGGATATCTGTAGTCGAGTGAGGAGAAGTCAATTTCAATATTCTTGTCATTAGCCTCCAATTGGAGAGCCGAACTAAGATCTTTTGATTCAGCATTCAACGAGTTGTTGATAATTGATTTACCAAAGATTTTGACATCTGTAATTACAACATCCTTTGCCTTATGAGATTGATTGATATTAAGTGAAGGAGAAAACATGTTTATGCCCTTGTTCCCTCCTAAGAATAAGAGATTGTCTTTCTTATTGTAGTATAGCGAGTTTTTAGAGAAAGAACTCACACATAATCCATCTGTATGAGAATAGTTCCTAGAGGCTCCATTCTGTGGGTTATATTCTATCACTCTCTTGTTAGTTGTTACCCAAATATTATTGTTATTGTCCTCTATGATGTTTTGTATCGCTTCATTAGCTGGCCTTATAGATTCGGTATAATTCTTTAGAGTTTGGGTACTTTGGTCAAAAGCATATATAGCCCCTTCGCTAGTCCCAAACCAGACTAGAGATTGTGCATCGGCATATATAGTGGTAACTTTATTACTAGATAATTCTGTCTTTTCTTTACTATAATTCTTAATGTCATATTTAGTCTCTCCATTTGAAAGCGTTTCTATAATAACTCTATAGATGCCCGAATTCTCTGTCCCAAGCCAAATTTTGCCTTGCATATCTTCTGTTATAGAACTCACAGCGTACATATTTATATCCACCAATTCAATTTTATTGCTGGATTGTGGCTTTATATAAACATTGTTTGTGGTAACTATCCAAATATTGTTTTTAGAGTCTTCATATATATACCTTACATTGCCAGCATTCGGGTAATCATCTCGTAGGTTATATTGTTTTTTTATAATTATCTGTTCATTTTTCTTATTCACCACATATATACTAGGCTCGTTATAATGGCCTAGCCATACATCCTCACTATTCCTAATACCACAAATACTGGCAACATACTTCAAGCCTTCTCTATCGCTAAGTGTACTAATTTCTTTATATGTGAGAAAATCTTTTGAGTCAGGATGGTACAAGCAGAGACCATATCTATTCTGATTGAACCATAAAGTGCCTTCATCGTCTTGATAGATACTCGTTATATTGGGAATTAGACCTAATTTACTATTAATCTGCTGTAGTTTTATTTCTGAAATCTGGGATTTGTTGAAGTTGATTGTGAATGCTCCTTCGCCAAAAGCAGCTACCCACAAATCACCATTTTGATCTTTTACTAATTCACTAAATATATTATTTGTCCCTTTGAAAAGGTGTGATATATCTACTTGTTTTATATCATTGTTGGCAGTACGTTGCAGAGCATATATTCCAGAAAAAGTCATCAGCCAAATATAACCATTAGTATCATCCTGTAAGATACTATACACCGTATCTTCACTTTCGGTTCCATCAGAATTCATTACTTTTTGTGGTATATACATAGAAGACTGAGTTTGATGTGGATAGAATTGATAGACTCCATCTCCCCAAGTTCCTATCCAGTATTGGTGTTGGCTGTCTTGATAGACAGTGAAAGGATTATTACTTGCCCCTATTGGGGGATAATGAATCATCTCCCCTTTCTTGGTGTATTTATGCAATCCACCTCTCCAAAAGGTAATCCAGATATCCCCATAATTGTCCTCGTACAATGAATTGATGCCAGTAATGGGCAACTTGCTCTCTTGTGTTGACATTGGCTCCACCTCTTGCAACTTGGTATTATATCTGTATAATCTATTATCAGCAGCTATCCATACCGTACTATCAGAGGCTACAAGCATACTCTTGATGTGCAGATTTTTGAAGTCTTGTATATCAAGTTGTTTTATTTGATATGTCTTTTTATTCAGAATATTTATTCCATTTCTGGTTCCTATCCATATATTGCTATCCATATCTTCGGCTATACACGTAATCTCGTTGCTAGTCAAAAGATTTGGGTTCTTTGTGTCCGAACGAAAAACTAAAACCCTATAAGCATCGTATCTACACAATCCATCTAATGTGCCAAACCAGATATAACCTTCTCTGTCTTGTAATATTCGTTGTACAGAACTAGAGGGAAACTGATCGAGTGCAGAAAATTTACTGACCGAGATATTTTGTTTGATTGTGGTTGCTCCTATACTAATAGAAACAAAAAGTAGAAGGAGGTTAGTGATTAGTTGTCTCATATTTATTTTCATCGTATTGCTTTAGGTATTTACAATGTAGTGAAAAAATGATTAATAGACTATCTCTTTATTTTCTTCCGCAATCGTTGATCTTCCACCAATATTTTGTAGCGCCTTAATTACTATGAGTTTATATTCATCTTCTTTTGTTTGTAAATATTGCACTGGTGTTTTTTTACACACATATGAATGAATACTAGACATCTTGAGCGAATGAAATATCCACATTTGTTCTAAACCTCGAATTTTGATTTTTACATTCTTTAAAAACCATGAAGCATTACAAACAATTAGTTATTGGTCTCTTGTTAGTGGCTAGTATCTGCGGAGCTTGTAGCTCCCAAACGGAAAAAACGGCAAATACTGCTAATCCATCGGCAAAACAGCAAGAAGTAATTGATCTTATCAGTAAGGTCAACAATCGTTGGCAAAGCACACATCCCAATCATGAGAATTCATTTTGGCACAGAGCAGCCTACCACACAGGAAATATGGCAGCTTATGATGTTACTAAGAATGAAGATTATCTTCAATACTCAAAGGCTTGGGCAGAACACAACAAATGGATGGGAGCACAAGAGCTAGACAAGTCTAAGTGGAAATATAGCTATGGTGAAAGTGATGAATTTGTACTTTTTGGTGATTTCCAAACTTGTTTCCAAGTGTATATCGATTTGTATAATCTAGAAAAAGATGAAAATAAGATAGCTAGAGCGCAGGAAGTCATGTCATATCAAATGTCAACTCCCGAAAATGATTATTGGTGGTGGGCAGATGGCTTGTATATGGTTATGCCAGTGATGACAAAGTTGTACAAAGTGTCAGGTAACGACCAATATCTAGATAAGCTCTACGAGTATTTTGCATTTGCTAGAGACTTGATGTACGATGGAGAGAGTCATCTCTTCTTTAGAGATGCTAAGTATATCTACCCAAAGCACAAAACCAATAGTGGCGCTAAAGATTTTTGGGCACGAGGTAATGGATGGGTATTTGCTGCTTTGGCAAAAGTTCTGGAAGAACTTCCTGAGAATGATGTGCATCGAGCAGAGTATATTCAGATTTATAAAGATATGGCAAATGCAATTAAGGAAAGCCAACAAGCCGATGGCTCATGGTCGAGAAGTATGCTGGATATAGAACAAGCCCCAGGACCAGAGACAAGTGGAACCGCATTCTTTGCTTACGGATTCTTGTGGGGAGTAAATAATAATATTCTGGATAAGGCAAACTATAAGAGTGTCATAGATAAAAGTTGGGCATACTTGACTGAGATAGCCTTGCAAGCAGATGGCACAATAGGCTATGTGCAACCAATAGGTGAAAAGGCTATTCCAGGCCAAGTCGTAGATGCTAATTCTACTGCCGATTTTGGCGTGGGAGCATTCCTATTGGCAGCTTCCGAAATGTGGAAATATGTGGATTAACAAACAAGGAGACGATAGAGATGAATAAAAGAATAGCGATACTACTAATATCACTCTTCTGTTTGCTCGCTGTGTCAGCGCAGAGCAAAGATGACGAAGGAGAAATGGACAGAAAATATTGGACAGATTTGGCTTATAAAATGACAGAGCCAGTTCTTAAACATATGAGCAAAGGTGAGCTGTCTAAGAACATGAAGATCGAATTTAGTCCCACATGGGATGGACGAGACAAGCGTGTCACCTACATGGAATGTTTCGGTCGGTTGATGGCAGGCATTGCGCCTTGGTTAGCTCTTCCAGATGATGCTACTGCTGAGGGTAAGCAGCGCAAACAATTGAGAGATTGGGCACTCAAGAGTTATGCAAATGCAGTTGATCCCAATAGTCCAGACTACCTTCTTTGGAGAAACGAGGGGCAGCCTTTGGTAGATGCAGCCTATATTGCAAATAGCTTTTTACGTGCACCTGATGCTCTTTGGAAGCCTTTGGATGAGGTGACAAAGCAACGTTATATAGAAGAATTTAAACAATTGAGAAGAATAGATCCTCCGCATACTAACTGGTTGCTTTTTTCGGCAATGGTAGAAACTTTCCTATTATCTGTTGATGCAGATTGTGATTTTTATCGCATACATAGTGCCATTCGCACCATTGAAGATTGGTATGTAGGAGATGGTTGGTACTCAGATGGAAGTCGTTTCACATTTGACTATTACAACAGTTATGTGATTCAATCTATGTATGTAGAAGTGCTGCAAGTATTGGTAGATAAAAAGGTGGTGTTACGTGACAAGAGCCTGAAGATAGTACAAGATAATCTCGAAGTAGCTAAAAAAAGAATGCAGCGATATGGTCAGATTCTCGAAAGATTGATTTCACCTGAAGGCAGTTTCCCTGCATTTGGACGATCAATGACTTATAGAATGGGAGTTTTCCAACCTCTAAGTCTTCTTGTCTTGAATGAGCAATTGCCTAAAGGATTATCGGAGGGGCAAGTACGTAGTGCTCTCACCACTAGCATGAGACGAATGTTTGCTAATGAAGGAAACTTTAATGAGAAAAACTACTTGAAGCTAGGCTTCGTTGGCGATCAGCCACACTTGGCAGACTGGTACACCAACAATGGTAGTTTGTATATTACGTCTCTTGTGTTTCTAGCATTGGGTTTACCTGCCGAGCATTCTTTTTGGCAAGTACCATCCGAAGACTGGACGCAAAAGAAAGCTTGGTCTGGTCAAGATTTCCCAAAGGATGGAGCAATATCTTATTGAATAAATTACTTAATTCTACTAAATCATGAAAAATATTTTACTAACATGTTTATGCTTTTCCTTGGGTATATCGTCCATGTGGGCACAAAAGGAAAAGAAAAAC
The DNA here is from genome assembly GCA_030151105.1 of Dysgonomonas sp. Taxonomy (GTDB): domain Bacteria; phylum Bacteroidota; class Bacteroidia; order Bacteroidales; family Dysgonomonadaceae; genus Dysgonomonas. The sequence goes on along the minus strand of JASLEN010000229.1, from coordinate 6,997 downwards.
GACTGGGAAAACCCAGAGGTCTTTGAAATCAATAAGGAGAAAACAAGAGCTACCTCTATTCCTTACCCCAATCAGTATTTAGCACAGTTTGACGACTATGATAAGTCTCCTTATTACAAATCGTTGAATGGAGTATGGGATTTTAAATGGTATGCACGAGTATTTGATATTCCACAAAATTTCTATCAGGAGAAATTTAACACTGGAAATTGGGATAAAATGCCAGTGCCAGGCAATTGGGAGTTTAATGGTTATGGTATCCCTATGTATGTGAATAATGGTTTCGGTTTTAGAGCCAAACCTCCTTATATAGACAAAGAAGATTCGCCTACGGGCTTGTATCGTCAATATTTTCAGTTGCCCGAAAACTGGGACGGGAGAAGAGTTTATTTACATTTTGAAGGGGCTACAAACTCAATGTATGTATGGATAAATGGAGAAAAAGTAGGCTATACTCAAAATGCAAAGAGCCCAGCTGAATTTGATATTACACCCTACATCCGAAAAGGGCAAAATTTATTGGCTTGCGAGGTGCATAAGTTTAGTGATGGATCGTATCTCGAAGACCAAGATCTGTGGCGTCTTGGAGGAATCAATCGCAATGTATATTTGTATAGTACAGCTCAAACTCGTATCCAAGACTTTTTTGCTCATCCCGATTTGGATGCAAACTATCGCAATGGAATATTCAGTGTAGATGTTAAACTCAACAATCATACATCAACAAATCATGCTCAGCAAGTTGAGGTGGTAATACTAGACGAGGATGCAAAAACCGTATTCAGCAAAGCCGAAAATGTTAATTTGTCAGGAAATAAAACGATAGATCTAGTGCTTAGAGGGAATGTAAACAACCCTAAAAAGTGGACAGCTGAAACACCAAATCTCTATACTCTGATTCTCAATTTGAAAGATAATGCTGGGCAGATAATTGAATCAACATCATCGAAAATTGGTTTTAGAAAAATAGAAATAAAGGATGGACAATTTCTAGTAAATGGCAAGAAAGTAATGATTAAAGGAGTTAATCTCCATGAGTTTAACACCAATACGGGGCAGGTTGTGAATCGAGATATTATGATGCGCAACATCAGATTGATGAAGGAACTGAACATCAATGCTGTGCGTACTTCTCATTATCCTCAGCCTCCATTGTGGTATAAGCTGTGCGACGAGTATGGATTATATCTTGTGGACGAAGCCAATTTAGAATCGCATGGATTGGGCTACGGACCTGATAATGTTTCTAATTTCCCAGAATGGCATGCTCAGCATATGGATCGAATTTATAGATTGATAGAAAGAGACAAGAATCATGCATCAGTAATAACTTGGTCGTTGGGCAATGAGGCTAGTAATGGCAAGGCTTTTTTCGATATGTATGACTGGGCAAAAGAAAGAGATCCTAGCCGTCCAGTTCAGTATGAACAAGCTTATCAACAACATCGCAATTCAGATATTATTTGTCATATGTATCCAGGGTGGGAACACATGAAACGAGATGCTGCTAAGGATTTGGGCAGACCTTACATCATGTGTGAGTATGCTCATGCTATGGGAAATAGTATGGGAAATTTTCAAGAGTATTGGGACTTGATGCGTAGCAGTAAGAATATGCAAGGAGGCTTTATCTGGGAATGGTATAATCATGGCTACCCTACGGCTGATGAGCAAGGGCGTTTTTATTGGGCTTATGGTGGAGACTTGAAAGGGTATGATCACATGAATCAAGGCAACTTCTGTATGGACGGAATAATCAGTCCCGATCAGAATTATATACCACATACGCACATTGTGAAGAAGGTGTATCAAAACATTCTTTTCGAAGCTAAAGACTTGGATAATGGATGGATAACAGTAATCAATGATTATAAGTTTACTAATCTTACGCATCAAAACTACACTTATAAGTGGAACTTGTTGAAAAATGGAGAGTCTATTGCTCAAGGACCTTTTGATGTAGAAGTAGAAGCAGATAGAAGAAAAGATGTACAACTCAATCTACCTAAGTTGACTCATGAGGCAGGAACAGAGTATTATTTACAAGTTTTTGCTTACACCAAACAGAATGAAGCAGTGCTAGAAGCAAACTTCGAGGTGGCAAAAGAAGAGTTTGCATTCGATACCAATGATTTCTTTGTTGCAAGAGAGCGAAAAGGAACGCTTAATCTAAAGAAAGAAGATGAGAAACTGACCGTATCTCAAGGTAAACTAAAATATGAGTTTTCGCTGAAAGATGGACGCAGCTTGCTGAGTATGAAAAATAACGACCGTAATGTATTCAATAGTCTTCCTCGCCTCAACTTTTGGCGTGCACTCACAGATAATGATTTTGGGGCATGGGCACAATATAATTTGAGATTGTGGGAGTCAGCAGGTCATAATGTGATTTATACTTTCAAGGGATTGGATGAAAAAGATGGTGCAGCAAGTCTCAAATACGAGGCTAAGTTGAGAGGTATAGAAGCTAAAGTTGATTTGGTTTACACTATCAATAAAGATGGAAGTTTAAGCATTGATGCGCACTATCAGGCTCTATCTGATGACTTGCCCGAGTTACTGAGATTTGGGATGGTGATGTCATTACCCAAAAACAAAAACAATTTTAGTTGGTATGGACGTGGTCCTTGGGAAAACTATATTGACCGAAACAAAGACACCTTTATGGGTGTGTGGAATGGGCTCGTAGAAGATCAAGCTTTTGCCTATTATCGTCCACAGGAAACAGGTAATAAGACTGATGTGCGTTGGCTTACACTCACAGACTCTGACAAAAAAGGTGTAAAGGTAGAAGGAGGTCAAGCTCTTTCCGTAAGTGCGCTCAATTATCTACCTGAAGATTTAGATCCAGGAATGACTAAGAAACAGCAACATTGGTCTGATGTGAGTCCACGAAATGAAGTCATTCTGTCTGTTGATTTATTTCAAGCAGGTGTGGCAGGACTTAATTCGTGGGGAGCTACTCCATTGGATGAATATAGATTTAAAGACAAAGAATATAAGTATAGCTATACGATTAGTGTTATTGATTAATTAGATGACGAATAGAGATAATATGAGAAACAAGATTAAATTATATTTTGTGTTTATTAGTAGTGTATTTATTTCACTTTCGATATATGGTCAACGGATTGTCCCATTAGGATTAGGATGGGCTAGTAATTCGGTCAATACAACCATATTTAGAAAGAACTCTCTTGTTTCTCATAACTCTATTCAATTTGCAGCCTACTATGATCAGGATGGTTATGTTGTGTTAGCAAAGCGAGAGATAAAGGATTGTGCTTGGCAAATACAACGAACCCAATTTACAGGAAATGTAAAAGATGCACACAATTCTATTAGTATCATGCTTGATGGAGATGGCTATTTGCATCTATCGTGGGATCATCATGGACAAGCTCTCAACTATGCTAAGAGTATAGAACCCTATTCGTTGACACTAGGAGATAAGGTGGTGATGACTAATATTTCGGAGAATAATGTTACCTATCCAGAGTTTTATAGAATGCCTAATGGCAATTTAATCTTCATCTATAGAGATGGTTCTTCGGGTAGAGGTAATTTAGTGTTGAATACTTATGACCTAAAGACTAAGTCTTGGAAACAGATTCAAAACAACTTGATAGATGGAGAAAACGCACGCAATGCTTATTGGCAATGTTATGTAGATAATCTGGGAACTATTCATTTATCATGGGTATGGAGAGAATCATGGTTGGTAGAGACGAATCATGATATGTGTTATGCCCAATCAAAAGATGGGGGAGTGACTTGGACAAATTCTAAAGGAGATATTTATCAAACACCTATCACTCTTTCTACGGCAGAATATGCAGCTTATATAGAGCAAAATAGCGAGCTGATTAATCAAACATCTATGACTACTGATGCTATGGGAAATCCATATATTGCAAGTTATTGGAGCAATGCGAAAACGGGGATTCCTCAATACCATATTGTGTATAATAATGGAAAAGGCTGGAAAACATTGGAGCTTGATTTCAGAACAACAGCATTCTCTCTCAAAGGAGGAGGAACAAAGAAGATACCAATTTCTCGTCCACAGCTTATAGCAGCCAATGGAGGAAAAAGTCTTTATTTGCTTTTTAGAGATGAGGAGCGAAACACTAAAGCATCTATGGCAATTTGTGAAAATCTAGAGAATCCTAAGTGGGAAGTTAAAGATCTCACAGACTTACCACTTGGTTCATGGGAACCTAGCTTCGACACAGAGTTGTGGAAAGATGAGGGAATTCTTCATCTATTTATACAAAGTACCACTCAAGTGGATGGAGAAGGAGAAGCTGAGGTAGAGGCTAGCATGGTTTATGTCTTGGAGATGGATAGCCTATAAACCTGAAAAAAGGTATAAAAGAAAAGCGCTGCAATCGAGAAGATTGTAGCGCTTTTTTGCTTTAGTATTATTTCAAATTTACCTTATGACTTTGCGAGTAGCAATACTCAGATGAGGAATTTGATAATGCCCCAATTCTCATAAACAAATAATCTTCATTTTTTAAGTGTTCGGGAATAGTAGCTATTACAGTTGTCTCTTCAGCATTTGTAATATCTGATACAGATACAGCCTGTTTGGCATCATTCCTATTATGGTCAGTAAGAACTCCTTTGTCAAAATAGATATTTACTGCTGCGAGGTTGGCATTAGGTACTATATTGATGATTGTGAATTTAACTTTAATTGTTTCACCATCTTTTTCAAAGCTTTCATCCTTGATGAGGAAATAAGGAGTTACCTCTACATCATACTTTGTATTCCCCTTTACATCTACAATGATAGTGTCGCTCAGTTGAGGTAACCACGGTGCATCAGCCTTACGAACGAGTTTATATTGCCCTTTGAACAATCGTGCTGAGAATGTTCCATCTTGAGCAATATAGATCGGAATAGCCGTTTTCAGAGCATGTCCATCTTGCCACAATTCGAGTCTAGGACCATTAGTACGCACACCTATGGCTTGCCCATCATATACCACGCTACCTTTTAGGATAGAGTCGGGTTCTTTAAAGTTGTCATACTCGCATGCCGACAATAGCAACATGCAAATTGAGAGTACTAAAAATATATTCTTGTTTTTCATAATCTTTAATGGAATGGGTTTTTAACTAATTTAGGATTGTTATTCAATACATCATCTGCTATGGATGAGTAGTAATTGGCCATTCGGAAGAATCGAGGTTTCTTGAAGCGTACAGGGCGAATCTTATCATATAAGAATTTGCCATTGTCAGCATGCCCTGGCCTTACAATGCGATAAGGGTAGATTCCATACACAACAGCGTTTGTATTAGTCTCTGTACCATCCCAAACAAGGTGGGCGATTCTCCAACGCTTGAGGTCAAAATATCTGTGATCTTCAAATGCCAGTTCTATTCTACGCTCATTACGTATTTTTTCCATACTCAGTGTAGTTAAACTATTATCTGAAAATCCTCCATGTATTTCACGTAGTTTGTTGATGTATCCCAATGCACTTGCATCATTCAGTTCAAAAGCTGCTTCTGTGGCATTCAGATAAATTTCGCCTAGTCTAAACCAAGGCCACCAGTTGTCTGCAGCTGTGCCTCTAGAACTAGCTGCAGGGGCATCGCTTACCAGCTTGCGCAAATAAAATCCAGTATTGCTTACATCCTGTGCATTGTCTCTAGGACCGTCAAATCCAGTCCATAATCCACCATCAGTATATCTATCTCCTAGGTTTGCACCCGTTGTCAGCACATATTTTGTTCCATCCCATTCAGCCACCCCTGCTTGTATATTGACGGCCGTTCCTCTAAATGTAGTCCCTGGAAATACTACTGTGCCATACAGACGAGCATCTTTATTCCCAAAAATATCCGAAATGTTACTATAGGTGATGTAATTGTTTGTAGCATCTTTATATTTCAATGTACCTTTTTCTCCATTCAGATAATCATATGACTCTACTAAACTTAGTGATGGACTTAGAGTTGATGATGATTCATTGTCATCGGTCAAACTTTTTACAATATTTTCGTACGAAAAATGATGAGTCTTGATCCCAGACTTAAAGTCCTTGGCAAATATAACCTCATCTGTTTTCTTATTTAGCATTTCATAAAAGTTCTCTCCTTTGTCTGTATTTTTGTCATATAAATTGTATTTCTTGCTAGCAATGATTTCTTTCGAAGCCTCCAACGATTTTTTATAGTACTCTGTAGCCTTAGTTGCTGGGATTCCTACCTCTTCGCCTTGTAGTGCGATAGGAGAGGCGAGTAGGCTATTGTATTTAGCTGTAGATGCTGCATATAGCATTGCACGGCTTTCTAGAGCTAGTGCAGTATAGTAGTTGGCTCGTGTCTGACTTGTACTATTCTCCTTCAAATCTTCTTTCACTGCCTCCAGTTCTTCAAAAATAAAGTCATATACTTCATACTCTTTCGAACGTGCTACTTGCAGGGGACTAGGATCTCCATCTCCAGAGTAAATCAATTGAGTGGTAACGATAGGTACTCCCCCCATACGCTTTACCATCTCAAAATAGACAAATGCACGTATAAATCTCAATTCTCCTTTGAAACGATTCTTTTGTTGTTCTGCTAAGCTTACACTATACTTATCAATGTTTTCTAAAGCAAGATTAATGTCACGCACTAGTCCATAATCCCAGTATCTACCATAGTCATTTCCATATTCAATTTCATTTCTCCAGTTTTGATCTCTATGACCAGACCACATAGCATCGTCTATTTCGCTCATCCCTCCTGTATAAAAGACTCCATGCAGATGAGGTAACCTATCATAGTAGTTTGCCAAGAGTGATGTTATCAGCTTGGGATCATTCCAAGTTTGCTCATCCGTGATAATGTTTTTCGGATCTTCTTCTAACCACTTGTTGTCGTTGCAAGCGACTAGAGAACAAGCGATGATTATCAAAAATAATATTTTGTTCTTCATATGTTTAGCTTTTAAAAAGTAATGTTAAAACCAAGTAATATAGTGCGCTGTTGCGGA
>JASLEN010000220.1 GCA_030151105.1 Dysgonomonas sp. | reverse complement strand
TCTACTAATCCTCTACTTCTATTTAGACTTTTCGATGTAGGCTTAAGAATAGCCTATTATCGATTAATTCAATCAAGCTAAGTTTTAATATAAAGGAATACTCTGAGCGGGTCTCACTTCTTAGATCATAAATATGTACATAGCGGAATATAGCTTCGACATAAACCACACACAAGCTCTCATAAATCAACTAGTGCAATGAAAGTATTTAAAAGACACCATTCTTATTGATCAAAATGCCAAACACCTTAATTGATAGTCTTTAATTTTACCTAAATTTGATTTTCAACACAAAATAAGATTTATAGGACTGAAAAAAGATTCACTAAAAAAGAATAGTTGCGTGAATAGAAACAACAAAAGTACTCCATTAGCGTAATTTTGTCATGTAAATTCCATCAATGGAATAGCACAGAATTGTGTGTTAAATAAAGTGTTAGTGGTGAAAGTCAAATTGTGTGTGATGACTTTCAATGAAAGAGTATTTGCTGTGAAGCAAATGCTCTTTATTATTAAACACAATGTACTCGATAATGTTTATTGAACAAAGCATTTTTTTTCAAAATATTTAGAGGTCATACTGATTTTATAAAAATGACCAATCTATAGAATCGTATAATACTCTATAAATAAGATTAGATAGTTCTGCACAGACATTATATAAGATCATTCAAGGAGTTTTCAATAATCGAAAATACAAATAAAAAAAACAATCAATAACCGGACTCACAAAGAAACCTGTATTGGCATTCAAATAAAAATGTCAACAGAGAAACAAGCAACGATAAAAATCGATTCTAGTTATATCGTTTACAGACAGTTCATTTTGCTAATAATCACATATTTTTGCTTATTATGTTTAGACACCTTACGCAAAAGAGCATCAAGCAAGAGGCTGACAAAACTATTTATATTATTAACATATACATTTACACTATCATGTATTGCTTAAAAAAACAGATTTTAAAAGGCTTACTATCTTTAGGAGTCTTTCTTCTATTACCCCAATTATCAAATGCACAAGTAACTATTGGGTCAAAAATATCTCCAAACAAAAATGCATTATTGGATCTGCAAGAAAAGGGAACAACAACGAAGGGGCTATTGCTTCCTCGTGTAGCATTGGAACAAACAACATCTTTTGCACCTATGCAGGCTCATACAGAAGGAATGGCTGTGTATAACACTGCGAATATTGCAGATGTTACTCCTGGCTATTATTATAACAATGGGGCTAGATGGGTTAAACTCTATTCTGTAGATGATGCATTTTTCAATATGCCATCAATAGTATTACCTCTTGACGAAACTGACCCTGCATTTAACGCTGGGATGTTTACTGTACATTTATATGACATTTACGCTAAGCAGTTCGGAGTTGTGGGGGCAAATACAGCAGTGAGTGATGTGAGTGCAAAGTTACCAATCTATGGAAAAGATCAGTTTTTTTACTTTGTAACATATTTTGATGATGCAGTATTTACTGATGTTGCTGTTAGTGCGTCAGGAGTTTTAACCTACAAGTTGAAACCTCTCTTTACTCAATCTGAGAAAACATTTATGAATATCATCCTAAAAGTTAAATAAGACTTATGAAAAAAACACTTTTACTAACATTATTTTGTTTGTGCTTTAGTTCAATAGATGCTCAAACACATAAGTCACTTAATGGGATATATGTATTTGAACAAGCAGAATTGACCATTGTAAATTACAATACAAAAGAGGTTGTAGAAAAATATACAATTACTGATATAGCAGATATTGATGTTAATAATATGCACCTCGAAAATCTATTTCTTCAAGTGAACTTGATGGATGGAGAAATTGAGGAGTGTATATTAATAGACAAACAGCAGTATAGATTGGATGATGAAAAAAGACTAACATCTGCGTCTAAGAAAGAAGAGTTCTCGAACAATCCTGAGATAAATGATAATCATTCATTTAGAGGAAAAGAATTACCTCCATACGTTCTTGAAGAAGATGGTGAAAGACTAACTATCATTTATCCTCAATACAATTTCGGGCAATCAGCAATCAATTTCACGATGCAGGCTGAGCTGGTGTTGACAATGACAAAACAAACAAACAAATGAAACATAGATTATATAAATGGATCTTATTGAGCCTCATTATATTTACTACTATAAATCTCGGAGCACAAACAAAAGCAACGTGTAAACGAGACTTTGTAATAAAAACAAAGGTCACAGAATCTACATGTATGGCCAATGGAGTTATAGAAGTAACATTGGAAGGAGATCTCACAGATTTAGAAACGGACTTGACTGAGTATTCACTTCGACCTGTTGATGGAACTGAGGGTACAAGTCTTCAATTTTCGAGAAACAAAGTATTAAGGTCTATTACTGCGGGAACCTATATTGTAAGTGTACGAACATTCTGTATAGAAGACAATTCGATAGGAGTTGTCACTGAGTCAACAAATGTTGTGGTTGGAGGTAACTATAAACCTCTAATGGCTGAGTTTGATTTGGCTCGAATGAGAAAGTCATATCCTAATTGCCCTACTGGGTTGATTGCTTTTAATGTGAAGAGTGGAACAGGATATGGAGACTTGACATTTAGTATGTCGAAGGCTCCAACAGGAGTTGCAATTGGTCAACTTACTCCAATCAAAGATGCTATAACTGGCGGCTATATTCAATATACTCTTCCAGATAATTACCCTAGTGGAGACTATCAGATAGATGTTTATGATAGCTGTAGCAAAGCCACAATGTCTTTTACGCTTGGGGAGACATCTGGCTTACCTACACCTGCAAATGGAGGAAGTTCCTTTTACCCCAACTCGGATGGGACTTCTTGTAGCGAAGTAAGATGGAGCCCTAGCTCGCCATCAAATAATGAAAATGATCATTTCTTTAAACACTTTAGAGCAGGATTCTATGAAATAGCATTGACGCCTGCACTTAGCGTACCAACTGAGTCAGATTGGTTTGTTTGGACAGGTGCCACCAAGTCTATATATCTTCCAGATAGCTATAAAAATTATTTTGCAGCTCGTTCTCTACAAGTACACATACGACTTAAAGGTTGTAATGAAGTAAACACAACCTTTGCAACAAATATAAAGACCCCTTATCTTTCTAATGGTAGCCCTGTATATTATTGTGATCACTACACGCGCTCTATTAGTTCGTGGGCTGATTACGACTCATTTTGGTGTTATCCGATTGAAGTGTCAATTATTGACTATGTAACGAAGGAAAAACTCGCTACAGAACGATATGAAAAACCAGCATCGCGAGGTTTATTAACTGGTTTTAAATATGAATATGGTAAATCTTATAGCTTCGTCTTGACAGATGCATCAGATCATGTTTACACCCTAAATAACGGAACGACTCTAAACTTTGGGCCCACCTCTTCTATCAATGTATCAAGTTATGGTTGCGATACATTCAGAGGGAATATATATAGTATAAGTAACTACTCATGCTATCCAATAGAAATAAAAGTATATAAACAAAATACAGCTGGCACATATGAGCTCTATGAAGAGATTTCGTTAACAACATCTAATAGCAGCCCAGTTAAAGATTATCCTTATGGGAATTATAGATTAGATGCTACGTATAATCATATTAAGTCTGATGGAACTAATTATACCTACTCTAGACTTCAGTCGATAACGTCACCACGACCGACTTCGCTTACCTTGACAAATCAAATAACAACATCATCTAACTCCTATGAGAACTATGGGTATTTGCAAATTACGGCAAATGCGACCTTGTCAATAGGAACTAGGATTACTGTAGAAGATGCTCCTGATGCCTATCGTCACAAAGGAAGAACTTTTACAACAACATCTAGCATCAGTACTTTTTATTTAGGAAATTCAGATGTAAGTTCAACTTCAGGTGTTATCCACATGCCAACAGGTAATTATACTATAAGGTTGCAAGATGATTGTGGTACTAACTTGACAGCTACCGCTTGGTTCGAAACGGGATATAATGCTCAAGATGTAAAATATACCATAGAGGACACAGGATGTGAAGGAGCTCTCCTAAAATTGGATACAGAAAGTGGCGGTTATGTTAAACGAAATGGTGTAGCTAGTGGGTCCTATACTAATTTCAGAGTAGAAAAGGGACCTACTGGAGGTTATGAAACAACTGTAAAATCATATAATCAAGGTTTAAAAATTGTAGCAGATGGTGAATATATTATTGCAACAGTAGTAAGCTCATCATATCCTACATATATAATACGAAGAGATACTATTCAGTTTGAAAAATCAAAACCTGTACTCGATGCTAGTGTCACTTCTGCATATGTCTGTACTGACCCAGACTCCCAATTGGGCTATATGATATTTACAGGAAAAGGAGGTAAAGCTCCATATCGGTATGAACTTCTTGATGAAAATAAGGTCGCAACAGGATTGGAGGAAACTGGAAATGATGGAGAAAGAGTAGTATTCCATTATGGACTACCTGGAGAAACTTATATTGTTCGAATAACAGATGAGTGTGGTAACTCTACAACTCAACAGATGACCCTTGCCGACTTGAAAACACAAAGTATTATCTATTCAATTCCAGCCGAAGGTAGTTATTGTACAGGAGAAGAGTTGAAATTGAATTGTATTACTCTTGGGCAAACAAGTTATTTGTGGGAGAAAAAGATAAGCGAGGGAGTTTATAAGTTTGTATCCAATGACCAGAACCCTAGAATATTTCCAGTAACCGAAGCTGATGGTGGAGTTTATAGAGTAACTGTTACTCCTGAATATTGTGGTGAAGCTATTACTGGAGAAGTTACAGTTGTAGTATTCCCTCCTTTGACTGCTGGTACAGTAAGTGCAGATCAAGAAATCTGTGTGGCAACTAGAGCTAACACTATGAGTTGTCCTATTACTGGAGGTAAAGGGAATTATAGCTATCAGTGGCAAATGAGTACTGATCAAACAAATTGGACAAATGTTGTCAATGGAACAACCTCTACCTTAGCTCCACTGCATGCTAGATCAGGAATATATTATTACCGTTTGCAAGTAACTGATGACTGTATCACTGTGTCAAGTGATGTCATCACCTTAAATGTAAAAGCTTGTTACATCATGATTAATCCAAATACTCGATCAATAGCACGTTAACAATAAGAAAGTAATTGAATAAAAACAGATAAGATGATTCGAAGGAATACTCTTATCTGTTTTTTGTTTTCATAGAGCCCTATCAAGACTGGACTACTTACTTATCTAAATACTGGATCACAGATATAGTCCAAATAATATATATATTTGTTTTTGAAATATTGAACATATATGGAAACGATTAGAGAAAATTTGCGATTTATTCATCAACGCATTGAAAAGGCATGTCTAAAAGCAAACAGGAATATTGATGAAGTAAAACTGCTATTGGCGACAAAGACTGTGCCTGCTA
>JASLEN010000164.1 GCA_030151105.1 Dysgonomonas sp. | reverse complement strand
GTATCCAAAACTTTAACATTACACAGATACAACGGTTTGTATCATCTTTCTTTCGTGGAGAGAGTATGAAGGCAGATAATTTAATTGATGCTCTAAAGGAAAATAGGATTTTGGATAGACTACCATTGAACCCTCTCACATTATCTTTAGTAAGTATCTTATATGAAGAGAATAATTTTGAAATTCCTGCTACAATTACAGATATCTACAACAATTTTAACTCTTTGGTTCTTGGTAGGTTTACAGTACAAAGTAGAGCTGAATTTATAGACATAGCATTCAAAGAAAGGATACTATCTATATATGCTTTAAAGCTGATGGAAACACAAGAGCATCGCCCTTTATTGCGAGAAGAATTTTATGTTTTTTTTTAGAGAGTATTACGAAAATAAAACTACTCCTATTAAGGATAAGAATATAAAAGATATATTAGACTTCATAATTAATCATACAGGGATACTAATTATAAATGAAAATAATAGAGTCCAATTCACTCATGACTCTTATATGGAATATTATGCAGCACTTGAAATATTTAAGCATCAACGCGATAAAGATGGAATATTAGTAGATCATTTTTTTGACCCTAATTGGCAAAACACAGCTATATTTTTCGCTGGACTTTCTAAAGATATGCCAACCTTTTTGCAAGAAATCTTAGAAAAGATATCTAAAGCTACACTATTACCTGAATTTCATGCTAGCGTATATGGTAGTGGATATCTACTTCAAGCACTATATCAAACAGATAATAAATTAAGAGCTAATGTTGTTGAAGAAGCTTTAAACAATAATATTAAGAGCTATGAAATTATCCGAAATATAGCTCAAAATGAACAATTTATATTTAAGGGATATAGTTTACCTATACTTCTTACCATGAATTTAATGTTCTTCTATGAATCTTTCAATTCTATTACATTAAAGGCTCCATTAGAGATCGCTTTCAATACTCTATACTCTAGATACGAATTAACAAAGGAAATCAATGATGGTCTTAATCTTCTTAATATAGCATTCGTTCTAGAATCTAAAAGATTAAATGATTCTAGCTTTTTAGAGAAAATCATAGAGAATAAAGACATAATGTCAACGCCTGAGTTATACGCTATTTTAAACACAACTCTTTCAGCATGGGGAGAACCATATGCAGATATGAAAAATAAGTTATATAAAGATTTTGGAACTAAAATAAGTGTTCCTGTCAAGGAACTTCTAAATATGCCTGCTAAAAAACTTAGGTTTTCTAAACTAAATACAATAGGAGAAAAAAAATGTGTTAAGCTTGTTGTTGAGGGAAAAACTGATGCAATTATTATCGAATATGCTTACAGAGTTTTGACAGGTGGTGAGAATCCTTACTGGAATATTTCACCTGCTGGCAATTTAGATAATGCAGGTGCTACTGAAGTATCTAAATGCCTTATGTCAGCAAATCCTATAATAGATACAGAACAAATTATAATCGGAATCTTTGATCATGATGCTAAAGGGCTACAAGAATATGGATCACTCAAGGCAAAGGTATTTGATGAAATAGAACGAAATAGTATAAAAAAGCATAAAGAAAGTACTATTTACGGATTATTATTACCAATACCAGGCGAACTTATTCATTATAAAAAAGAAAAACAAGAGTTAAATTTCTTCGTAATGGAGCATTATCTAGGACTAGATTACTTGAAAACTTATGATAGGCTTAAGGAAAGTGAAATTGAGAATATTTATCTTATAAAAGACAAAGGGAAAAACAACTTTGCGACACAAGTCATAAAAGAGAATGACCCTAAGACATTTGTCTTTTTTCTTGATTTATTTAATAAAATAGATCAAATTTCAGGAGTAGATAAAAAGTATATCGTGTAAGGATATTACTATCCTAAAATATTAATTCATCTATATCATCTCAGCGAAACAACACGCCAAATTTCTACAGATGGTAATTAAAACAAAAGATGACCAATACAATAATAAAAGTTAAATCAATCAAAGTAGTTCACAGCTACACACAGCGCACAAGCCTCTAAAAGCAATATATTAGCTTTTGAAAAACTGGTCATCTTTTAGCCATCTTTAAACACTTAACTATTTGATTTACTGAACACACAAACATATTGTATCGGGGAACATACCTCAGAAGCAATATAGTCGCCCATCTTCTGCACAGCTGCCATATCAAAGGTGGCTGCCATACCTATAGCTTGAGGATAGACCGTTACCTTTTCCTCCGTACGAGCTACTCCATGCAAGGCTTCATTCCACCAATCGTAAGTAGGAATTCCCAAACGAGAGATAGCTGGAGATTCGTGTTTCATCATCTGCACTTTTTCGCTGAGTGTGAGACGAGAAATTAAATCTTCTACTCGCTGTTCTATAGCAAGGTTCGAATTCTGAAACGGATACATTTTTTCTTGAGCAAAAAGACTTGCTACAAGACAGTAAAGAGAAATAATGAGTACTGTTTTTTTCTTGATATATATCTATTTTTCTTATTAATTTAATACAACACAAACCAAGTCTGGCTTCTTGCGGGAACATTAACCTCAAACACAGCACTATTATTTTTATCAATGCTTATTTCCTTCAATGCTCCTCCCATTTCAGAAACTTTGGCTTTGTTCTCTAAACCAGTATAATATAAATTCACTTTAACTTCTCGCTTAATAGGCTCACTCAACGGATTGTAAATCATCAGTAAGCCCTTTTCTTTCCCTTTAGGGTTGACATGCAGAATAGCATCATAATCTCTACCATCTGGACGACGAATATGAATTATGTCGCTATCCAATACCTCTCTATGCTTCTTATAGAAATCAACCCATTTCTGTACTACAGCTTTGGTTTGCGGTGTATCATAGAGTTGAGGTCCACGGTAGCAAGCTTGTACACCTGCCCCAAATAGATTGGCCAAACGCTGTTCGTAATGTGGAAGATGATCTTTCAGAGGCTCTATTGTTGCAGCTTCTCCTCCCCCTTGATATTCTACAAGTGGGACAAACATCCAGCCCATAGATGGAGTTTTGAACCATGTGCCATCGTAGATATTTTGCCGCTCAATCATTTCCTGCTGTGCTCTTGGTAGAGACCAGTTGGCCTCACGATAACCCATCCCTATTTTGTTGCTTCCATTTAAGAAATACATATCTGGCACATTGAGATAGATACCTTTGCCTCTACACCATTTGTAGAAATCCGTTACTCGTTTAAATTGATTCCATTGCGAATCTTCTACCCCTTTATGTCCTGGATGCTTGGTTGAATAGCATATATCGCCTGGATAGGAACCATCATGCTCAAAAATATCTAAGCCTGTTTTCTCGTAAAGGTTATATAATTTTCTGAAATATTCTTGTCCCCACTCACTTTCCACACATGGAGAACTCCCAAAACGAGGTCTTTGCCCATCGGGCATCACAACGTCATTTTCTGAATCAATACTACGACTAGCCAACAAAGAATATCCGCCCAATGTTATTCCTTTGACATGAGCATAATCTGCCAATTCTTTCATACGAGCAATATTTTCGGGAGAATCATCCTCTGCCTCAAAACCACTCCAGAATGTCATAATAACCATTTCAAATCCGACCTCTGCACATTGATCAATTGCTTTTTTAACAGACGCATTGTCAGAAGTCCTAACGTGCATCAAAATTGGATTTTCGGTAATCCATGGAGCTACTGCTCTCATCATCTGGCGATAGGCTAAGCCTTTACGTTCTCTTTCCCAACTATCATTAATAAGCTCCCATACTCTGAAACTACTAAATGTCTCTCCTCTCCCAATCGTCTGTTCTGGACCTATCTTAGGAGCCACCTCCAGAAGACAAGGAGTCGTTCGCTCATAATTTACTTGTGTACTATATAGAGGATCCGTTTTCCATTCTACACTTGATGAGTAGATAGCCTCTTCGCTCATTCCTCCAAAATTGTAATCTGTATCAATAGTGATGTTAGGATGTAACCAGCGATTGCGAAAATCTACAGAGCTTTCTGTTTCTGGCGTTGCTAGTATTTCGCTTTTGAAATTGTTAATTACAACCTCACGACCTGAATTATTATTTACTGTAATCCACTTGCTAAATATTGGAAGATTGTCATACAACTCGTAATGAACATTAACTTCCACTTCTTTCAGATAAGCCAATTGATTAAAATTCTCA
>JASLEN010000022.1 GCA_030151105.1 Dysgonomonas sp. | reverse complement strand
ATGTTCGCACAGCGAAAAGAAATCAATATCCTTTACTATCACCATCTGACGATAGTCTTCTTTGAAAAGTGCTTTACGCAAAATAGCCTGAGGATCAACATCGTGCCCCCCAGTCAAAAATTGCATTGCTTTAGCCACACGCTCAGGTGTGTCTATCAGTCCTTCTCTATTGGCATCTTCGCCAATCAGAGGAAGCACTTGTTTGTATAACTCAGCTAACTGTTTTGTCTTATTATCTATCATATAAAATTGCCTCTTCTATAGACTATTATCTATTGAGAGGACGTCTTATTATATCATTCACTACGTACATTTCTCTACCAAACGAAGGAAATGCTTTTCTCATTTCTTCCAATACTGCTTCTGCCTCAGGACGTGACATAAAATTGCCCACTCTCAATCTCCATGTTGGCGATACAAATGTAGTTTCTGCTTGATGCTGAGGAAACTCAGCTCTTACCATTGCTTGTTTGCGTTCGGCCTCATTACGAGAAACATTCTGATTGTTTCCCGAAAAGACTTGAATTTTGAAACCATTAACTCTATCGTTGCTCAAGCGGATTACGTTTGCCGTATCTGTGTTGACTATATACTGTGCCAAGCGTGCATCTATGGTTTCGTCTTGCATCACTCTCACATTGCCCTGCCCTACTTTTCTTGTGTTGATATCATCCACAATGGTTCGTGTGCTATGTTGCGCAACAGCCACTGTAGAAAGCAAAAATAATGTGATGAAAATATGAAGCGTTTTTCTCATTCTTATTTATTATTGATTAAAATTATAGCAAGTATATAACAGCTATATACTTGCTATAGTTTATTTCAATGGCTATTTCTTATTTGAAAGCCTCGATAATTGGCATAAATTTATCTACTTCTAGAGAAGCTCCGCCAATCAATCCTCCATCAATATCTGGACAAGCAAATAGTTCAGCAGCATTAGATGCATTACAGCTACCACCATAAAGGATAGTTGTGTTGTTTGCTATTTCCTTACCATATTTAGTCTCAATAGTTTTACGGATATGTGCATGAATTTCTTGAGCTTGAACTGAAGTAGCTGTCAATCCTGTTCCGATAGCCCATACTGGTTCGTATGCTACAACGATTTTAGCAAAATCTTCTGCCGAAAGGTTGAACAGTGCATCTTTGATTTGAGTATCCACTACATCAAAGTGTTTGTTTGCTTCACGCTCGTCTTTAGTTTCACCAATACAGAAAATTGGAGTCAAACCATTTTCAAGAGCTAGGATAGTTTTCTCTTTCAATTTTGCATCAGTCTCACCGTAGTATTGACGACGCTCAGAGTGTCCTAGAATTGCATATTTAGCTCCAGTAGAAGCAACCATAGAAGCTGAAATTTCTCCTGTGTATGCTCCAGATGCTTTGTCAGCACTGTTTTGAGAAGCTACACCAAATACGCCTGCTGCTTCTGTAACGATGCTTGCAATATGAGTAGCTGGTGCGCCAATTACAACATCACATTTTACTGATTTACCAGCCAATGCTGCTTTCAATTCTTTTGCAAAAGCTACACCTTCTTGAAGATTTTTGTTCATCTTCCAGTTTCCTGCTACAATATTTTTTCTCATAATAGAAATTTATATATTTAGTTATTAATGAATTATCAATCAAACGTTCTCTTCTTGACGCTCTATTTTTTTCTTTTTGCGATAGACCGAAAAATCGAAAAGTTTTAAGAGTAACAAAGGTATAAAAAATATTAGACTAATATAAATTAAACGTTGTTTGTCTTTATTTTCCACATGCACCACCAAGCCACCTTCTAGTTCATCTATCGGTGCTTGTAGATATTCTTCTGATGGCACTTCTATATCTGCCCATTTATTGATAACAGTTCCATCTTTGAGTAAAATCAATCCAGGATTAGTACGAGTCATCGTCTTCAAAACTCTCTCATCCACTCTGCAAAACTCAAAATTAACAGAATTGGTTTCTACAAATTCCAGAATATCATCCGATACCGAACCTGTCAAACAATAGAATTTATAGCCATTACCAATAGCATAATACGCTACATCTTCTAAACTACTCAAATAGTCGATATTTATTTTCGCCAAATCTGGCGCTACCATCAAGAAGGTATAATTGCTATCGCTCAACACCGCCTCTGTAATCTCCTCTTGACCTATTATTTCGGTTCTTGCGTTATTAAATTTTAAGTTTGTGAGTGTAAAATCACTAATGGCTGGATCTTCACCCTCTTTAATGATCTTAGTATCCATGCGAACAAATACCCAAGTGCTATCTTCCCACGGAAAATTATCTTCTGAAAACTCTTGCTCTACACCATCTTTTTCGTACACTAATACAGACTCTTCTATCTGCTCCTTACCTTCGGGTACAATCATCTTGCTTGGCAAATGCGAGCCTACGCTATAAGGACGAAAGTCAAAAATCGGCTCGTAGATATAATTGCGCATCACAAAGCCAAACGAGAATACAATGACGAAAAGGAAAGCAATCCAATAGGTTTTTCCTGTAAAGATGTTACTTATTCGCCTATAATATATAAAGGTAATGATAGAGCAAATAATCAGCACCACATTTTTGTAGAACGTTTCCCAATTGGTAATTATCCAAACATCGCCAAAGCAACCACAATCTTTCACAGGGTTGGCCACAGCCAAGTAAAGGG
>JASLEN010000437.1 GCA_030151105.1 Dysgonomonas sp. | reverse complement strand
CAAAAACAGAACAGATAAGTAATTCACCAGTCATACCTCCGCTCGGAATTGCTCCCATCACAGCTCCAACCAGAATAGCCATACCTAGAATAACAAATATATTTGAAGCTAGGGCCGTTTCTGAGCCAAAGATTGAGATCAAAAATACAATTTTTAATATCCCTCCCATCACAGAACCATCCTTATGCATATTGGTTCCAAGAGGAATAACCGTTTCTGCAATCTGATTAGGCACTCCAATATTCTTAGCAGCTCCTATATTTACCGAAATACAGGCAGCACTCGATGCTGTTGCTATTGCCGTAAGTGAAGGAGTTAGAATATTTTTCCAGTATAATATAAAACCTTGTTTCCCAGCTGAGAATACGGCATAAATGGAATTGAGGATAAAAAAGCAAATTGCCGCCAGAACTAAGTAGAGTATAAAAGCATTTAAGTATCCGTTTAACAATTGACCTCCCAATTGACCTACGGTGTTAGCAAAGTAGCATCCTAATCCAATAGGAGCTGCATACATTATGAGACTCATCATTTTGAGCATTAGTTCAGTCCCTATATTTAATACATTCACAATGCTTTGTTTCTCTGATTTAATCGAAGAAACTGCAATTCCAAAGAATATAGAAAATAGAATAAGAGGAAGTAAGTTTGTTTTCGAAAATAGATGAACAAAGTCTGGTACAGTAATAGCATTAACAAGCATTTCTCCAGCAGATTTAGGAGTGTAATTAGTTGGGTCAAATGTTTTTAATGATAAATCAGATAAAGATAAACTATTGAATGGATTGTAAAATAGAGTTACAATATATGCCATAGCACCTGCTACAATAGCAGTAAATATGAAAACAAGAATTATACTTGCAATAAGTTTACCAACTACATGTCCACCTTGTTTGATATTGCAGATAGCAGATGATACGCTAAAAAAAACAAGCGGGACTATCAATACGAACATCATGTTTAAAAACAAGTCTCCAATAGGCTTCACCAGAATTGTTCGTTCACCCAATAGAGCACCCGCTATCCCGCCCAAGATAACGCCTAGAATCAACAGGAGACTAAATGCGTAATTTTTAAGTATATTCATCTATCTTCTAATATTTTTCAGAGAAATACAAAGATAATAAAACATGTTTTAGCACAAATAGATAAGATTAAATTTCAATTTAGTCTGTCAAAACTAGTTGATAATAATTTGTATCTCTCACAACGAAGCCTAAATTTTGATATAGGGCATTAGCAGCTTCTCTAGCTGGTCTTGATGATAACTCCACTCTGGATACATTTTTTTCTTTAGCTAATTCAATTGCTGCTTCCATCAATTTTCGCCCTAGCCCTAAACCTTGTGTTGTTGGATCAACAACGACGTCTTCAATAAAAGCTTTTTTACGTGTTGGAATAGTGTAGATGATGAGAGTAAGTGTTCCTAATATCTTTCCTGAATCATCTGTTGCTGCCACGAGAAATGAATTTTCAGAATCGACTATTTCTAAAATAGACTCTTTACTAATGTTTTCTTCTCTACCTGTAAGAACAGACATTAAACTACTTAAGGTGCTTATTAGATTGTCTGTAACTTCTTTTATAATTTCGATTTTCATGAGTATTTAATATTAATGTTGCTTTTCATTCTATAAAGTTAATAATAAGAAGTATATCAATTAAATATAAAAGCTTCCGTTTTCGGTATTAAACAAAATAATGCTATAATACTCGATGAAATCGATAATTATATCTATTTGAGCTTTATGAGAATTAGCCATTATCTATATCTTAAATAGAGTATTCTCTCTTTTTAGCTTATTTCAAGAAAAATATTACCTTTGCTCCGATTTGGAATCACAAAGATTCTGAACACTAATTAAAATAATAATTTATTGCATGGAAGTAAAACAATTTCATGAGCAAAAATCGTTTAGGTTTAAACGTTTTGCAAGAAAAGCCTATAGTGCATTTTGTAGTATGGGGAAAGTCGTAAGCATTGGAGTAATGACAGGTACTACGCTTACATTAATGAGTGGATCGGTTGTTGCTCAAGATGGACAAAAGCCAGCGAGAATACTCGAAAAAGAGTTAGAAGAAGTCATGGTAACAGCAACATTAGCAGAAACTCCACTCGAAGAATCTACTAAATCGGTAGTTGTAATTACTAAACAAGAGGTACAGCGAGCCCCTATCCAGAGTATCAATGACCTACTCGCACATGTAGCTAGTGTAGATGTGATACAACGAGGTGGTCATGGAGTTCAAACCGACCTTTCTATTAGAGGAGGATCACTAGATCAAGTAGCCGTACTTATTAACGGAATTAACCTATCTAACGCACAAACTGGACATTTTGCCCTCGATATTCCAGTGAATATTTCAGACATAGAACGTATCGAAATTCTTCACGGACCATCAGCCCTCATTTATGGTTCATCGTCGTTCTCAGGGGGAATAAATATTATAACAAGAAAAGATAGCGAAAACAATTTATTTGCAAACTTGGAAGCAGGTATGCATAAGTTTCGTGCTATGCAAATTAGAGGTTCCCACAAGATTGGAAGCACTACAAATAGTCTATCTGCAGGTTATAAGGCATCTGATGGCTATATAGAGAATAGCGACTATGATATTTTCAATGCATTGTGGCAAACGAGATTGCATTTACCTAAAAATAATAAGATTGATTTTCAGTTAGGATATAATGATAAAAAGTTTGGGGCAAATACTTTTTACACAGCTGCATATCCTAATCAATACGAAGCTACAAGTGCGTATTTAGCTACTGTGAGAGGTGAATTTGGAGATAAACTGAAAATTAAGCCGGTAGCCTATTGGACAAGACATCACGATCAATTCGATTTGATAAGAGGAACTACTACTGGACAAAATTTTCATAGAGCAGACACTTATGGAGGGAGCTTAACATTATCTCAAAAATGGAAATTGGGAACAACTAGCCTTATTACAGAGTTGCGAAAAGATGAAATAATGAGTAGTAATTTGGGGAAATTGATGGTCGATCCACATCGTAGGTATTCAAAATATGATTCTCGCACTAATTTTAGTACTGGGCTTGAGCATACAATTCGCTTAGATAAAATAGTTTTATCAGCGGGCGCTCTATTAAGTAATAATAGTTTAGAGAAAGATAAATATCACTTCTTACCTTCGGCAAGCGCTAGCTACTCTCCTACTCGACAAGTAAAATTGCATACTTCATGGAGTAAGTCAACACGAATGCCAACTTTTACCGATCTCTATTATACAACAGCTACTCATACTGCAAATGAGAAACTAAAAGCTGAAACCTCCGAAGCTTGGGAAGTGGGAGCAAAATACACCAATGATTTTTTATCTCTATATGCAACAGGCTATCAGTCATGGGGACGCAATGTGATAGATTGGGTGAAAAATAATCCTGAAGATAAGACTTGGACTTCATGGAATCATACCAAAATAAATACCAAGGGAATAGAGATGGGTGCTAAATTGCAGCTATCTTATTTTGCACAGCAACTTGGAGACGATACTTATCTGAAGTTTGATTATAGTCAGATGACGCAAGATGTGAATACACAGGATATGATATCGCTCTATTCGCTAAACTATATGAAAAGCAAAGTAACAGCGCAGTTTAATCATAAGATAATTAATAATCTTTCTGCGGGATGGTTTTTCCGTTTTCAAAATAGAGCAGGTAGCTATATCAAATATGAGAATCTGAAACCAGCAGAGAGAGAGCAATATCCTTCATTTACAACTTTAGACATGAAACTAAATTATAAGTTGAATAATGCTGATATTTATCTGAATCTAAATAACC
>JASLEN010000435.1 GCA_030151105.1 Dysgonomonas sp. | reverse complement strand
TCTCCCAATTTTGTTAAACCTACTGCACTCAATCGCTCCAATGCTCCAATCCATAATTCAAGATCTGGATTCACAGGGTTTTTCACCAATACAGGGATGTCAACACCTTGTAGAGCTTCTGCAATTTCTTGCACTGCAAATGGATTAGCAGTTGTACGTGCACCAATCCAAAGCATATCCATTCCGTATTTCAAAGCCTCATAAACGTGTTTTTGAGTAGCTACCTCAGTTGCTACATACATGCCTGTTTCTTGTTTTACTTTTTTGAGCCAAGCCAATCCTTCTGAACCAATTCCTTCGAATCCGCCTGGTTTGGTACGTGGTTTCCAGATACCTGCACGCATTATTTTAACTCCGTTTGCAGCAAGTAGTTTTGCTGTTGCCATCACTTGTTCTTCTGTTTCGGCACTACATGGTCCTGCAATCAACATAGGACGCTTTTCGTCCATTCCTGGTAGTAAAATTGAATCTAATTTCATCTTTGTTATATTTATTTTGTTGTTATTTTATATTTGTTTTCAAATCTGTTAATCTGTCTAGCTCGTCGAAAGTTGCAGTTATGCTTTTGTCTCCTTTCGAGGCTGTTATACTGTTTGAGTGAAGCGAATGCTCATATTTTTTAGCAACCATATAGTTGATAAATGCCTCTTTGTGATTCATCTCTCTGATAGAAATAAGGGACGAAAAAGTTTCGGCAATTCTTAGCAATTCCACATATTCCACATTGTCTATTTTGTCAGACTTAATGGTCATCAAGGCAATGCCATCGCCATAGTCGCCACAGTAATAAGCACTACTTCCCAAGATAGAAGACGAAATAACTCCAAGTAGATGCACTTCAGTCGTATTACATTTAAATTCAGCAGTCGTAAACAAGTCAATTCCCTCTTTTTCTCCCAATGCTTTCAACTTCAAAGCATCTTGATAGACCGATTCTTCTCCTCCACTTTGTGTATTAGCCCATTGCCAGAGCCATGTTTCGGCATTGTAGCCATAAGAACCTAGAACCTGTATTTTGAATTCTTCTCCATTCGAAAAGGTAAGCAGTTCAGTATCTAAATCTACACTCCAATCACTTTCTCCAATTAGTTCAAAGAGCGAATGTTGTTTCTCAAAACCAATACCTCCGTGTTGTTCTAGTAATGCTTTGTATTTCAATTTTTTTATATCGTCTTTTTGTTCAGATGCATAATCATTGTTACGTCATCTTCGTAAGTATTATTTTCTCTTTTGAAAAAGCCTTTCATTCTCCCACACTCTTCGAATCCCATTTTTTGATAAAGAGCTATGCCGCTCGTGTTTGATGAAAATACGCTGAGCCACAATAGCTCAATTGTCTTATTTTGAGTTGCCCAGTTAATTGCTAATCGAAGTAGCTCTTTCCCAATACCCATCCCTTGATATTCAGCTAAAAGTCCTAAAACATTTATACAGCATGAGTGCTGCATAATTTTGTTTGGGAAGCTTGCCAACTCTATTTCGCCAACTATGTTCTTGTTTTCTATAGCTACTAGAATAAGACTATTTTCATTATCTAATGATTCTTTAATCTTTGTCTCAAACTCCTCTAGGGTATATTTGAATTCTCCTTTTTCGTAAGGGATACCATTACTCTCCTCATAATATCTTCGAGATACCTCTAATAATTCTTGAGCATCAGTGGATTCAACTTCTCTTAGTCTTATCGTTTTTCCGTTCTTGAGAGTAATTGTTTTGCTTTCTATTTTCATAATTTCTTCACTCTTTCCAATGCCTCTTTTAACATCGTTTCGTTGCAGCACAACGATATTCGAATGTATCTATCTCCCTTACTTCCAAATATAAAGCCTGGAGTAAGAAATACATTGGCATCATACAATACTTTGTCTGCCATAGCCTCACTATTTGCACAATCGGAAGGAATTTTTCCCCAAAGGAACATTCCCACTTGATTTTTGTCAAACGTGCAGCCAAGTGCTGTCATAATATCCTCTGCATACTGGCGACGTTGTGTATAAAGTTCAATGTTGTTTGTGATGTGCCACTCTTCCGAATTGGCAAGTGCTGCTATTGTAGCCACCTGCATGGGTTTGAATTGTCCACTATCAATATTGCTCTTTACCTTCAAAATCCATTCTATGAATTGAGGATTAGACGCTACCATTCCCATTCTCCAACCTGGCATATTGTGCGATTTGCTCAATGAGTTTAATTCTATACAGATATCTTTTGCACCTTCTACCTGAAGAATACTTAATCTGTTAGTGTTTAGAATAAAGCTATATGGATTGTCATTCACTATCACTATGCCATGTTTCTTGCCAAATGCAACTAATTTCTCAAGCAACTCTTTGGTCGCATTTGCGCCTGTAGGCATATTCGGATAATTGACCCACATCAACTTTATTTTCGATAGGTCTAATTTTTCTAGAGCTTCAAAATCGGGTTGCCAACCGTTATTTTCATCCAATTCATAACTATGAATATCAGCTCCCACCAATTTACTAACAGAAGTGTAAGTCGGATAGCCTGGATTAGGTACTAATACACCATCGGCA
>JASLEN010000333.1 GCA_030151105.1 Dysgonomonas sp. | reverse complement strand
ACCGCAGTTATCTCTGGTACGGTAGAATCTCTTCGACATTTTTTTATAGACCCAATGAATCTTCCCATCAATGAAGCCAATGCGATGGAGGTTTTGTGGTTAGTAGTGCTCTCATTGGTTGCATACTAGGAGCAGTTGCAGCTGGTTGGATAAGCCAGCAATGGGGACGAAAAAAAGCTCTTTTTGTAGCAGCAACATTATTTTTCATCGCTGCCATTGGTTCGGCATGGCCAGAAGTCGGATATCATATGCCAGCAGCTGACGGACATCTTTATGTATGGCACTTTGTGTTTTATCGAATTTTGGGAGGGGTAGGAGTTGGTATAGCTTCTATGGTATCGCCCATGTATATTGCAGAGATTGCACCCCCTAATATGAGAGGAAGTCTAGTAGCACTCAATCAATTTGCTATCATTTTTGGTATGTTGGTTGTTTATTTTGTGAATTATAGTATAGCTCTACAAGGGGATGCTGAGTGGCTACATCTGTTGGGATGGCGCTATATGTTTGCGTCTTTGGGTATTCCTTCTCTTCTGTTTTTTGTCCTATTATTTTTTGCCCCTGAAACTCCACGTTGGCTAGTAATGAAAGGAGAGATAAAGAAGGCACAAATGATTCTATCACGTCTTGCAGGAGATAGTGTTGCGCAAGGAGAAATAACAAATATCAAACAGAGTTTTGATGATGAAGTAACGCCGTCCATGAAACCTTATTATCGTTTTATGATAACTTGGTTTGTTCTATTTGCCATCTTCATTATAGCTCTGTCTATTGGTGGAGTATCTTCGGCATTGGAGATAGCTATGATTGGCAGTTTCTTTGTAGCCTTAGTGGTTCCAATTCGTTCCTATGGTTTTCCCATTATTATAACAGGAGTTCTTTTATCTGCTTTTCAACAATTTGTAGGTATTAATGTAGTGCTCTATTATGCTCCTGAAATATTTAAATCTATGGGTTCGGGTACAGATTCTGCATTATTGCAAACAATAATAGTGGGAGTGGTTAACCTATCATTCACTACACTAGCGATTCTAACTGTTGATAAATTTGGACGTAAACCTTTACTAATCATAGGAGCACTTATTATGGGCGCATCTATGCTTATTCTAGGAACGAGCTTTTCAGCCAGCTTGCCCGCAGGATTGAAACTTGTGTGTATGTTGACCTATACAGCAGGCTTTGCGATGTCTTGGGGACCCGTATGTTGGGTATTGTTGGCTGAGATATTTCCCAATTCGGTACGTTCTACAGTGATGGCAATCGCTGTGGCTGCACAGTGGGTATCTAACTTCTTGGTGTCTTGGACTTTCCCAATCATGGATAAGAATGAAACATTGGTCACACTATTCAATCATGGCTTTTCGTATTGGGTGTATGGAATTCTTGCTATTCTAGCAGCGCTATTTGTATGGAAAATGATTCCTGAGACAAAAGGAAAAACGCTAGAAGATATGGAACGTTTGTGGAAACGTAAATAATAAACAAGACAAAGTATTAACCTAATAAATAATACTTAAATGAAAAACATACTAATATCAGTATTTGCTTTCTGTTTATTTTCGTGCACATCCAATTATAGCAGAGATAATCAGGGAGTAACCGTAAATATAACAAAGAATGATTCTGCAATTAAAGCAGTTCGCTTGAAAGTTATAAATGATGACATAATACGTGTGACTGCTAGTCCTAGACTCGAAGTTTATGAAGAACAGAATCTGATAGATGTAAGTGAAAATATTTCAGATAGACATTGGACGGTGAAAGAGAAAGATGGAGAAGTAGTATTGGAAACGGCAACTCTGAGGGCACATGTTTGTCTGGAGAATGGAAAAACGTATTTTACTGATTTAAGGGGTAAGGTGTTGCTCAACGAATTGTCAGCATCTGTACGTGAAATTCAGCTTGAAAACAAAACAGCATATACCATTCAACAAACCTTCCAGTCTAGCGACGATGAAGCTTTTTATGGATTAGGACAACATCAAGGTGATGTGTGGAATTATAAAGGGAAAAACGAATCATTATTTCAGTATAATACAAAAGTGTCTATCCCCTTTGTAGTTTCATCTAAAGGGTATGGTGTACTTTGGAATAACTACTCTTATTCTAAGTTTGGTGATCCTAGAGAGTATAAGAATCTAGAGCAATTTAAACTATTTGATAAATCAAATAGGGACTTAGGTTTAACAGCAATATACACAACTAGAGATGGAAGACAAGTTGTACGTCAAGAAAGCATCTTAGACTATGAGACAAATGACAAAAAAAGAAATTTAGCTTTATCCCTTAACAATGTAGAACAAGTGGTGTGGGAAGGTACTATGCAGCCAAATGAAACAGGAGTGCATCAATTTAGGCTTACTTATTCAGGATACATTAGCCTAGAGATAGATGATAAATTGATAGTGCCTGAGCGATGGAGACGAGATTTTATTCCTAATAACAATATCTACTTACCTATAGATATGCGAAAGGATAAAATGACTAAAATAAAAATAACATGGAAACCTAATGGAGGAGCATTCTTTGGACTCAAAGCACTTAGCCCAAGAACAGAGGATGAGAAGAATATGTTGTCATTGTGGTCTGAGGCAGCAGACAATATTGACTATTATTTCATCAATGGAAACAAAGCTGATGATGCTATAAAGGGATACAGAACCATTACCGGAAAAGCCCCCATTATGCCTAAATGGGCACTTGGATTTTGGCAAAGTAGAGAGCGATATCAAAATCAGTTTGACGTCATTGATGTTTTAAAAGAATACCGTAAACGCCAAATACCTATAGATAATATTGTGCAAGATTGGCACTTTTGGTCAGATGGACAATGGGGTAGTCATGAGTTTGATGCGCAAAGGTTCCCTCGTCCTCAGGCTATGATTGATAGTGTGCATGCGTTGGATGCAAGGATAATGTTTACAGTATGGCCTAAGTTTTATAAGAAAACAGATCATTATACTCAGTTTGAAGAACAGGGATATTTATATCCTATGCCTATCAAAGATGGAATAGTCGATTTTAAAGGAGAGAAACAGTCCTTTTACGATGCTTTTAATGAGGATGCTCGAAAATTATATTGGAAACAAATAAACGAAAAGCTATACTCTAAGAAAATTGATGCATGGTGGTTAGATGCTTCAGAGCCAAGCATACTTGATAATGTGACTATTGACAAGCAAAAAGAGCTAATGCAACCCACAGCTCTAGGATCATCTACTCAATATTTCACAGCATACCCAATGCTTAATTCTAAAGCTGTCTATGATGGTCAACGAGAAACAAACCCAGAAGATAGAGTGTTTATACTCACTCGTTCAGCTTTTGCTGGGTCTCAGCATTATGCATCGGCTATTTGGAGTGGAGACATTGCATCACGATGGGAAGATCTAAAAGCACAAATTCCAGCAGGACTCAACATGTCACTTTCTGGTATTCCTTACTGGACTACAGATATAGGTGGATTTTGTGTTGAAGATCGTTATAGGAATGCTAAAGAGGGTTCGCAAGATAAAGAAGAATGGAGAGAGTTAAATACAAGATGGTTTCAATATGGAACATTTTGTCCCATATTCAGACTACATGGTCAATTTCCCCATCGTGAGATTTATAATATTGCACCTAGTGAGCATATAGCTTACAAAAGTATGGTGTATTATGCCAAGCTCCGTTATCGTCTAATGCCCTATATCTATTCTTTAGCAGGGCGTAGTTATCATGAGGACTATACTATCATGAGACCTTTGGTAATGGACTTTGGAGATGATGTTACAACTCATAATATTCCCTATCAGTTTATGTTTGGCTCTAGTTTTATGGTATGTCCTATCTATGAATATCGGGCTAGAAGCCGTGAGGTGTATTTTCCAAAAGGTGCTAATTGGTATAATTATGAGACTGGAGATTATATTGAAGGAGGACAAACAAAAAATGTTGATGCTCCATACGAGAGAATGCCACTATTTGTAAAAGCAGGTTCTATTATCCCTACGGGTTCTGATGTCCAAAATACGAAGCAATCACAGGCTGAACGTCTTACGCTAGAGGTGTATATGGGTGCAGATGGAGAGTTTACGCTCTATGAAGATGAAGAAACAAACTATAACTATGAGAAAGGTAAATTTTCGAATATAAAAATATCTTATACAGAAGAAACAAGAGAACTGATCATACATGACATTGTGGGAACTTTTGACAATATGTTGTCAAATCGTTCTTTCCATATAGTCTGGAAATCTACTGATGGAAAATCTAACAAAGCAGATGTTGTTAACTATTCTGGCAAAAAAGTGGTAGTAAATAATATCAAATAGATTTACCGCATTCAATGTCTAACGAGCTCTCATGATTTACTCATGAACTCTCAGACAATAACCTATTTTAAATCATTTAACCAGCAAAGACTATGAGAAATTATTTAATGAAGAGAACTATTGAAGACTAACTTTTATTTAAAGAAACTATGAAAAAACAAAAATTAATAACGTATTTGAGTGGCTTGCTAGCAGCACTATTTTTGATTTCAGTCAATTTGTGTGCGCAAACAGGCAAGAAGGTGGTCAGTGGAATTGTTACTGAAGGTAATCAGCCTGCCATTGGAGTTAATGTTACAGTTAAGGGAATTGCACAAGGTGTGATGACCGATCATGAAGGAAAATACAAGATAGATATTCCAGTTGCAGATGCAGTTCTAGTATTTTCATATATTGGTTTTACTACGCAGGAAATTACTGTTGGGGATAAAGCAACTATAGATGTAATCTTGAAAGAAGACACCCAATTATTAGATGAGGTGATAGTTGTAGGGTATGGAACTCAGAAAAAAGAAAACTTGACAGGAGCTATCAGTACAGTAGATACTAAAGTATTCAGAACACGTCCTGTAACATCTGTAGCTAATGCATTGCAAGGAAGCACAGCAGGAGTTAATATTGCTCCATCTTCGGGAAATCCAAATAGCGAAGTAGAGTTCAACATTCGAGGTACTACTTCTATAAATGGAGGATCGCCTCTAGTGTTGGTAGATGGTGTGGAAATGGATATGCGACTCGTGAATCCGAATGATATAGCAAGTATTTCAGTCCTTAAAGATGCTTCGGCTTCATCTATTTATGGGGTGAGAGCCGCATTTGGAGTAATACTTATTACGACTAAAAGTGGAGGTTCGAAAGAAGGTTTTACAGCTTCATATAATGGAAATTTCAGTTGGTCAAAACCAACTTATATGCCAGAGCTAAATATGGATGCAATGGCGTATGCCAACTTCATCAATGATGCGATGGTAAGAGAAGGAAAGAACCCTAAATTTGATGCCCCATATATGGCTGGTTTAGAGGCTTATTATAATGATCCTATCAACAATCCAGCTTTCAAAATTGTAGATGGTAAAGTCCAAGACTATCAGATGCACGATTGGGCAGACTTGATGTTAAGAAACTACAATCCTAAGCAATCTCATAATATTAGTCTTTCGGGAGGAACAGACAAAACTAATTATTATGCATCTTATGGTCATGTAAAGCAAGAAGGTATTTTTAAAGTGGGTAATGATATTTATACACGTAATAATGCAAGACTGAGTGTAAATCATAATGCTACAGAATGGTTGAAAGTAGGTCTCAAGACTATTTACAATAATTCTAAAATGGATGAGCCCCATGTTCCTAAAGATAATTTTTATCATAAAATTGTTTTCTCCAGACCATTAGGATTATTAAACTGGGAAAAAGATCCACGTTATCCTGAATATGATCAGTATGATGGAATGCCATTTTTCGATCC
>JASLEN010000291.1 GCA_030151105.1 Dysgonomonas sp. | reverse complement strand
TATTGAACTCTTTTATATCGCCCTCAAGTACATTCCAATGCGGTCTATTCTTTCTAAGGGTAGCACAAGCAAACTTGTCAATCTCATTCAAAACAGCACAGCTTAAACCTGCCTGCTCCAAGCTAACTGCAAGCCCCCCTGCTCCTGCAAATAGCTCAAGAACAGAATATCTATGATTGGGTGTTACGAAGTTGTGATTTTCAACTTCTTTGTGTTCCGCAACCTCTCCTGGAATGAGATTTAGAATGTCTTGCCTTTTATAGATTCGATAATTGCTCACAGGTTCTCTTACTGCTGTAAGAATTCCCTCGTTATCCCATCGACGCAATGTTTCTTTACTCTTTCCAATTAGATTGGATGCCTCTGATAATGAAATATATTCGTTTGTAACCATATTAGTAAACCTTAGTCAATGGTTACAAAAGTAGCAATAAATATTTTATTATAAAACAAGATTTGAAAGATTATATATTACAATGCTAATTCAGGAAAAATTGTATTCAATAAATCATTATAAAAATAACATTGCGTTGACTTATCATTTTCTATAAAATTGCTAAACTTTTTAGAGATTGTGCGTTTATTGTTGTCATGGTTGTTTATAAAGCCATCGATTCCACCTTTGTAATACACTTCAATAGCCATACCTACTACATGAGCAAACCTATAGTGAGTACTTGATTTATCATTGAACCAATGATTAAACACTTGTATCCAATTGTAATTATAACTAAAAATTTGCTTCTCTTTAAATGACAAAATAGTAAATAATAAATCAATTATATTTCTATCGTAGAGATTCTTAGAATAAGTAGGATTATTAAGTTTTGCATGAAAAACTACTTGAGATAAAAGATATATAATAGACTGCTCATTTTTCGGTTTATTGGTTAGTTGCATTTCTTTTTGATATGCTAGAGATAAGAATTTTTTATCATCAATAGTTAACTGATTTTCTTTTAAGAAAAAACTCTTTATAGCTCCATATAAAGCAGATGCGAACAGATAATTGCCCCTTAAAACTTTTAGAAAACGAGTGTTTTTTGTATTATCATCAAGCAAAGTATAAAACTCTATATTTTTATCTTTGAATGCTTGATATGCACTAGTTTGAGTGGCTTCAAAAAGGTTATGTTTCTCAATATCGTAGCTTTCCTCATCATCAATATCTAACAATAAAATTGACGATTTAGATTGAATTTGGTTACTCAATTCAGTATATTTATTAGATTCTAGCTCGTCGACATCTATAAAATATACTTTCGACTTCTCTTTATCAAAAGTTAAATCTTCCAGTTCTACAAGTTTTTCTTTCCATACAAAGATTATTTCATCATTATTTATAATGGGGTCTTGATAATGACATGTTAAATAAAACTTCCGTTCTGCTTGTGACTTCTCTATAGCCTGCTTGTCTAAAACAAAAGCATTTCTGTTATTGGAATAGAAAATATCTTTTTGTGTAAAGCGCTGTTTATCATCCTCTTGCTCAAACTCTCTAAATATCCAGAGAATAAACGTCTTAGCATTTTTATAATACTCCTCTCTCTCTAGAATAACATCTAAAAATGTAGTTGAGAGTTGAACTTCAAATACCACATCTACATTTCCATAAGATGCACTTACATCAGGCTTTCTCCATTGATATGGATTCTCTTTATCTCGTAAAACTTTCTCTATCTGAATATCTTTAACCTTTACATTATAAGCAAGAAAAGTAGCAAGCAAATTTTTAGTTTCTATGTGTAGCCATCCTTCTTTTTGTCCTAAAAATTTAGAAGCCAAAATATATGCTTTAGGCAGGTTGGTATTTGTTTTTATAGGACAGTCTAGACTATCTTTGAAATGGGAGAAATGAGGAATTTTCTTATTCTTGTTTCCTCCTCCAGATATTTGAACTTTTTGAAGGCAGACTTCGCAAATAAAAACAGGCTCTAGATTCTTTTGTATGGATTTCCTACATTTTATACGATAATTCCAAATTTCAGATGTTGGTCTAGCGAAAAACTCATCTGCATGAATAACTGTGTTCCCAACACAATCAATCACCGTTTCAATAGTACGTTTGCTATCTTCCATAGTTACCATTTATATAGTGTTTTACATTAATCATAAATATCAGAACTTTTTAGCTAATAATATCTATCTTTGCCAGTAGAAAATAACAGCGAAGAGTCGCTCAAACATATAACATTAGCGTTCACATAAACCTCGTGAAAGAAAACCGGTAATTTTTAGAGAAATGAGGTAACCTGTGCAATGCTCATGCCGTCTAGGCCTGGGCTTGCCTTGTTTCGTTTCTCGGGTATACCAGTGCCTCTTTCACGAACATGGTAAGTACCACGTCTTCTTTTTTGTGGTTAAAGGAATGCTATTGAGATAATAGGAATCAATAAATACAAAATAACATTCACAATGAAAAAACTTTTTATTCCCTTAGTTATCATAGCATTGCTATATTCTTGTTCATCCTCACAATCTGAGCAACAAAAATGAGGGACAGATTTTCTAGAAATGAACAATGGTGTCAAAACCGACCTGCAAATCAAATATTCCAAATTTGAAGTGTCTAATATCTTGGTTTCAGATAGTGTAGACATCCTACAAGCACAATTTGAAGCTGAGAGAACGAAGAAAATAGAATCTATCGAGCATGCCTTCTTTATCGTTAAATCCGATGGTACTATAGAAGAGATTTTAGATAATGGAACATTTGTACCCAAAGAAATAACAATGCCTACTGATGGCTATTTATGTTGTTGATTGTGAATCATCCTATAATTATAGCGATGGGTTTAACTACCACGACAGACCCTCATATTGGTCTACACAGTTATTCAGGCTTCATTATTGCTCCAATTTTTTTTCTTCCACTTATCTTAATGATGATTGGTGATTGAAATTGTACATGTCTAATATATTCAGATTCATAGATTGCTTCTTGTGCATTCAAATATTCTTCATCAAATACCCCACCACTTTCGGAGTCCGTATTTATTGCAAAATAGCCAACTCCAAATGAGGTTAAATTTTGAAAGAAATGTGTTCCTTGACTAGGCTCAATGGCATAATTTTTCAGCGCTAACTCAACTAAGACTCTAGCATTGCTAATCTGCGGCCACCTTACTGGAATGCCCAACCATTGATCGCTACTACCCCATCGGCCAGGTCCTACTAAAATGTAATTTTTATCTTTCTCTAAAAACGTTTTATTAATTCTCTCTATTTCATCGCATAAATTGATGTTATTTGTAGGACTAAAGTCTTTAGTTTTAACATATACAATATCATAAATATCTTTCGAAATTCCATGCCCTAGAGCATCAGGAGAATATAAGATTGTATCTTCGATCTTTATTTGTGATAAAGTATTGTCTGATAAATCTTTATTTTGAACAATAGGCCTAATTTGTAGTAGATAAAAATCACCTTTACCTTCAGAATTAAGATCTACAGCAAACTCTATCTCTACAGCTCTTCCCATCTCCTTCTGCCCTATTTTTAAAACTTCTTTCAAAATATCAGCCAATGGATATACACCATGTTGAAGTATGTTTGCAAACGAAATTATTTTTCGTCCTCCTTCATAGTACCCATCAAATATCATTTGTTCTAGAGGGTTGTAAGTAGAAGATATATAGCGTATTGAATTGTCTTTTTCAGCCTCTTTGGTATTTAGTTTGAGAAGATTGAAATCGTCATCTTTTGTAACATTCTTATTTTTATTTGATAAATCTAGAGCATAAAAATGCCTCTGAGTATCTCTTAACGCATATTCAACACTACTAAGCTGTACAATATTATTGGGATGATATGGCGAAAAACGTAAACTAGTTCCACCCTCAACTATGTGTTTACCAAAGCCTAGAACTACATGAGCAATACCTTCTTCTGGCTTTTCATTTCCAATTGGATAAAAATTCAAAGATCTTGCAACACCCGAAAATGTAGGATAAAATCGATCCTCATATTTTGTGCCCACAGCTTCTTGCAAAACAATGGCCATTTTTTCTTGATCAATAAGATTATGAGTAGCAGTCATATAAGTCTTACTATCTTGGAAAAATACTGATGCATATACAGCTCTTATAGCATCATTAATTTGTCTGTTCATTTCTACTTTATCTTCAAAATAAGGAATCATATAGGTAGAATATACGCCAGCAAATGGTTGATAGTGTGAATCTTCTAGTAAGCTTGATGAGCGCACTGCTATAGGACGCTTTATGACATTATAGAAAGCTATTAAATCATCTTCTAATCTTTCAGGCAACTTTGAATTCAAGAATTCAGCAACAATTTCTTCATCAGTTGCATCAGATAATGCAATAGTGTATAGATTGTTGATTTCCATGAATTCATCGAAGATATCGGTGCAGAGAACTAATGTTTTAGGCGTTTTTATTTGAAAATTAGCATAGTGATTAAGCTCTGTTTGTTCTTTCACAATATTGTCCATAAAAGCAATACTACGACCTTTTCCGCCAATGGAACCCTCTCCTATTCTCACAAAATTGGAGTATTCATCAAATCTATCCTTTTGAAAAATAGCTACCACACCAGAGTTTTTTATTTGACGATATTTTATGATCATATCATAAATTATCTGTCGGGCAGATTGATCGTCCTCAATATCTGTAATATCTATCTTTTTGAGCCATTCAGCCACAGGAAACATTGCTCTCGAATAAAAAAATCTAGAGAAATGATTGTGAGACATATGATACATTAAAGACTCTGTTGGAATCCTAAATACTTCCTCTTGTAGAGCTTTAAGGTTTTTTATTCGCATCACTTCTTCTTTAGTCTCAGGATTTAGAATAATAAAATCACCAAAGCCAAAGTTATTTACGATCTGTTGCTTGAGATCTCTCGGAAAAGTTTTTGAATTTTTGTCGATGAATACACAGTTTAATTCTTCAGCATAAATACTATTACTCACTTCAGATGAAGTGAATATAATAGGAGCAAAACGATCTTGCGCTCTAATCCATTTAGCAAGATGATATCCAGCCAATCTTTCCTTTACACCCTCTTGCATATAACTCATGTCAGTTATCACCCCTAACATGTTATTTTTGTATTTGGTGTATATTTCTACAGCTTCTTCATAGGTTCGAGCTAACATGATTTTAGGTCGTCCTCTCATCCTCAGCATTTGTTCGTGCTCATTGAGTGCTTCTTTTGAGAATTCCTTCGATTCTTTCAATACGATTCGGAATAAAGAGGCCAAAGCAGATGAATAGAAGCGAATTGAATCTTCCACTAATAGAATGACTTGAACGCCTACACTTTCTGTGTCATGCTCCACATTCATCGAGTCTTCTATCAACTTGATAATTGCAAGTAGTAGTTCTGGATTTCCTAGCCAGCTAAATATAAAATCAACAGACGATAAATCTTCTTTCTCAAACCTTTTAGTAACCTCTCTAGAGAAAGATGTCAATACAACAAAGGGAATGTTCGGATATTTTTCCTTGATTGTATCAGCGAGTGCAAACATCTTTACATTCTCCATATTAGGCATCTGAATTATCAAGTCATAGTGATTTTCCTTCAGTTCTCCCAATGCCTCTTTATCCGTTGAAACCAGAGTAAATCGTGGAGGGTAACGTAGATTTAAGGACATATACTCATTAAATATTTGCTCATCTACACGTCCATCTTCTTCGAGTATAAATGAATCATATCGAGTCGCAATTAGTAGTACATTGTAGATTCTTTTCGTCATCAAGTTGGCGAAAGAGGTGTCTTTAAATCTAAAGTCTTTTATATCTGGTAGTTTTTTCATCGTCAAATTCTATTTATAGAAACAAATATAATCATAAAAAAAGCCAAATGACTTAATCATCTGGCTCATTTATTCTTATCATTTATCTAGAGTTTTAGCGTATGCGATCTAAAGAACGTACAAGTTTTTCATCTTTCTGTATTCTTCCTTTAGCTAAAAATAGAAATATCAGTGCACAGAGTGGTAATACAATACCATGAGCAATGCTAGTGAACAGCTGAGAGAAATCACTATAGTATGATATCATGTAAATCAGAACTGTAGCATAAAAAAATAGCCCCAATCCTATTGAGAAGCTTACGAATCTAATTTGTTTTTTGCGATTCTTGAATAAGAATATTGAAATAACGGATACTAAACTGGTTAATCCTGCTATAGAAACTATGCCCCATGTTGGTTTAATAATTTCTTCCCCTTCCAAAATCCCTAGTGACGTTACTACATTTGTACCAACTATCATGAGTGGGCTAAAAGCAGTAACAGCCATTAAAATGGCTGCTAATAGTAA
>JASLEN010000258.1 GCA_030151105.1 Dysgonomonas sp. | reverse complement strand
TTATAGAGTGCTTACTCATGCTGATGTTGCGTTGGTGACATCGGGTACGGCAACGCTCGAAACGGCATTGTTTAGAGTGCCTCAAGTGGTGTGTTATAAGACACCTATACCTAAAATAGTATCGTGGTATTTCAAGAATATGATGACTACACCTTATATTTCTTTGGTTAACCTCATTGCTGGCAAAACAGTTGTACAAGAGCTATTTGCAAAATATTTTTCCATAGAGAGTATCAAAGACGAAACGAATAAATTACTTTTTGACACTCAATACAGGAATGAAATGTTGAGTGAATATGACAAAATAATAAACACTCTTGGCAGTGCTGGAGCATCAGCCAAGGCAGCTACCAAAATGGTGGAAATATTACAAAAAAATAGCAACTCGTAAAAGTTGCTATTTTCATTTAGATCTTATTTTAAAAACTCTCCAATTTTATCGAAAGTCAATCGATACTGTTCATCTACCTCGTCCGCAATTTTCTCTAACGATGGAAATGGATCTTCGTGGATATATTTGTAAGGATAATCTAAGACTTCCACTTTCACAGGAATATCTCTTGCCGAACCTTGAAGCGTATTCATAACCTCATAGAACGGAATTATCTTATCTTGTCTGAGCGTTATTCCATAAAATCGATCGCTCATTTTTCGATACAATTCCTCACGTTCCATAGTGTGTGTATTGTAGTTCAACATCGATGCAAAGTTAGGTCCTACATCTTTTTGGGTGAAGAAATACCCCATCTTCTTATCTCGTTTTATATGACTCTCAAGATGCTCTACTACAAATGAATAAAGTGCAACATTGGCTTCGCTATCTAATATGAATTTTGAAACGGGAGATAATCTGTTAAATACAGCTCCACCGCAGAATGTAGCATATTTGGATTTTGAGAAATAGTTTTCGTGATTGGTCATCATTAATATTTCGCCCAAGAAAGTTCCTATCGAATAGGAGAAAAAGTCGATTGTAGCATCTGATTCAATGGAGGAGTGTTTGCCCGATTTTATATCGCTTACAAAGTCTATTACATCATAATATGTTTGCAATCCAGACCAAATAAATCGCTGAGGCTTAGTGTTTAGTCTCGAACTGATAGCAACATTAGATAGTGATGAGCATAAAATCTCAGGATGTAATTCTTTTCGTTTTTCGCTCACAGCATACATTGCACGGGTATTGCTCCACATGGCAGGAGCACGATTCATGTGAAAAGCAATTGGGAACATCACGATTGCTTTGTCAGTGTATTTGGCAATGTGATATGCCCAAGGCAGATATTTGTGCCAATATTTTTCGTTGAAGCCATGAAACATCATAATGATGTTTTTCGTTTTTTTGACTCCTTTAGGGAAAATTGTATGATAGCGAAATTTGATGTTTTCATCAATTTCGGCATCGGTTTTGTGAATCAGATCTTGAATAATATCTGGTTCAATGTCCTCACTGTCCGCTCCAGGGTATTCGTAATCGTCAGTATTATCGCTTCCGCCTGGTAGTAGCGATTGGTATTTTGATTTGAATGTGAAATTTCGAACTTCAAATTTTTCGTCTATTTCTATAACATCATCATGGTAGTTTACTGTTTCTTTCAGATGCTTATGCAAATCAATATATTTCATTGTAGGGGTATTTTTAAGAGTAATTTTAAGATTTGATGAATACGTACTATTAGAACGAGAATAGTGCTCTAATATTGTACCAAATTCTCTAATTTAATACCCTATAAAGGTAGGATTTTATTTCTATTCTAGCTGTTCTAGGCTCGATTCTTCTCCTCTAGATGGTGTTAATCGTCTGTTTAGAATGTAAATGAATACAACAGCCACAGCCATAGCAATCAAGATCGGTTGGAGTTCGGGCATTTCATTTTCAGCACCAGTTTTATTATTGAGATAATTCCAAAGCATAGCCCATCCATTGTTGGCAAAATGTATGATGATGGTAAGTGACAGACTGCGAGTTTTATAATAAATCCATCCTGCAAATATGCCAATTACCATAGCGGCTATGAATTGCCAAGGATTGAGATGCACTAAGCCAAACAATGCTGATGAAATAAGGATTGCTTTTATTGGAGATATTCTTTTTAACAAGCCTTCTAGCATTACACCTCTGAAAAGATATTCCTCCAAGATGGGTGCTAAAATAACAATGGCAGTAAGTCCCCAGATGTTTTGCATATCCTTGCTTAGGCTTTCCATTATTTTAGCTATAAATTCAGGCATTGGAATTAGCGAAATAAGAGGAATTGTTACTCCCATTTGTAAGGCTATAGTTGCAATTATAACAAGCGGAACAAGTAGATAGTCATTTATCCTAAAGTTAGGATGTTGGTAGTGTTCCTTTTCCTTGTTCTTCTTGTATAAATAGATGAGGATAGATGCTCCTCCAAATGATAGGAGGTAAACTAAAAAGAAGGAAAACTCCTTGAAAAATTTAAATGGTAATAGACCAGCAATACCAGAAATAGGAGCAAAACCAATACTAGACGCCAAGATGATGGCAACCATTATCCATGCTTGCTTGATGTTCGGAAATGGTTTGTATTCATTTCCATTTAGGGGAGTGTTATTCATAATTTAAGTTTAAATGTTTTATTTCAAGGCTAATAGCTGATGTCCAATTCTACAATATAGGCACTTTCGTTTTTCACAATATTCTCTTTTTAGTTGAATAATTGCTTGTGAGTCAGCAGCGTTATTTATAGGAACATCTAATTTAGCAAATTTCTTAACAATAGAATTTTTCTCAGCACTTATAGTTTCTAAGAAGTTCAATCCACGTTCACACATATCCTCATTTCCTATATATTTTCCATAAGCAAAAAGAATAGGTGCAACGGTATTAATAAGAATAGTATCTAGCGAACTATCGCCCAGAAACTTGATTTTCTTTGCTGATGTATTGCCAAAGGTATAATGTGTCTGCCAATATTCAGAAGGGTTGACATGAAACAGCAGGCGAATTTGCCCAAGATCTTTACTCGTAGTAATTCTTGAAAACAAGGTCTGTGACTGGTATAATAATGCAGCTAGTTGCGCAATTCTAATCTGAGGAAAGGCAGAAGGACGAGTACGCATATTCTTGAAAACATGCTTTTCTAGCGGCTTCAAATCATATTTTCCCTTCAAAAAATCATACTCTTTGCAAAGCAGATTATGATAATCGTCTAATGCTTTTTCTCCCTCCAACATACCAGCCTGACCAAATAGAAGGGCTTCTATCTGAACTAGATTATCTCCTTGTTTATGAATGTATTTGAGAGGAAGACTATGTGCCAAACGTTCAAAAGAATCGGAGTTCAGTCCAAAGCCAAAAGTACGGCTCAGCAGAACATAAAATGCTTCATCCCAAGATCCATGATAACGTTTCAGAAATACTTCTATATCTTTAGACTTGCGCTCCAAGCGTTCTATGAGTAGGGTATTCATCCACGATTTCAGCCTAAAACTATCCATCTCGCCTAAATAATTGGCACATGGAATATCAATATTGGAGTGAATAAGGAAATCGTAACTCTCGTCTATCTGAGTAGGATAGGTGATTTCACATTGCGGGATTTCTTTTCCCTCAGTATTATAGACTTTGCAGTTAGCAGATTTTACAATGTGCAGAATTACAGAGTTATAGGCTTTATCTGTATGATGATTATGCTTTACCCATTCATCGGAAGAGGTATGAATTTCAATATTTCCTGCCCATAATCTATCTCCAATTTTCACTTTTGCATTGAAAAAATCGGGACCAGCATCGCTATTCGAAAGCCCTACATCGAGTACCTCAATGGTCTCTCCATCAGTAGTAAAGAGATTTTTATTGTATAACTTGAATTTCCATACATAGTGCAAAATATCTTCCATAGTAGTTTGTGTTAAAATCTAGAAACGTAACAAGTTTGTTAAACCATATCTTTAGTCAATTCATAATAATGTAGATCTACTATTTTCTCATTTTTGATAGCACCACTTCTTAATACACCAACCTTGCGCCAGCCTGCCTTTTTGAGAACTTTCATTGATGCAGCATTGAAACTATAAGGAATGGCAAAAAGTCTAAGTATTTCAGTTTCTGTAAATACTTTGGCTGCCAAAAGTCTCAAGGCTTCTACCAAAATACCTTTGCCCCAAAAGTCTTCACCAATAAAATAGCCTACTTCTGCCGAAACCCGCTCCACATCTTCTTGTGGGCGATACGTAATGCTACCAGCCACTTTGCCATCATATTCTATGGCTAGACATGTATTGGTATTTTTCATCTCGTTGATGAAATTTTTAGCATTTTGAAGTGAATATGGATGTGGAAAAGCATCTCGTAAATTATCCCAAATCTTCTTATTGTTTGCTATATGAGCTAATTGAGTAGCATCTTCTGCTTTCCAATTGCGTAGTCTTATATTGTTAGTCATACTATCCTGAATCTTATTTGATAAGAATGCAAGATAAATATTTTGTTTTAAAAAAAGAGAGAGTACAAGCTTATTTCAATCCTGTAATTCCCATTTTGCTCATCAAAAAGCAGGCATTCATATTTTGCGCCACACCTTTTCTTATTTTGTAAGTAAAGGTCAACTCCTCATTGGTTATATCAGCTTCAAAACGATAATTTTTCACCTCGTTTGGATATTCTTTTTCCAGATTTCCAAGAATCAAATCATGTGTTGCAATAATTCCGCATCCTTTGTTTGCAATGAGTTGCTTCATCAAAGCAATTGAGCCTTTTTGTTTATCTTCTGAGTTTGTACCTTTCAGTATTTCATCTAATATAATGAAAACCTCTTCTCCCGATTGCAACCTATCTATAATCATCTTGAGGCGTTTCAATTCTGCAAAAAAGTAGGATTCATTATCTGCCAACGAATCAGAAGTTCT